>JAYSSX010000595.1:0-2467 GCA_043720315.1 Pseudobdellovibrionaceae bacterium
CTCAAAGAAGTTATGATCTCGACACTTAGCAAAGCACCAGAACCTCTACTAACAGCAAAAGTTGACGGCAAAGAAACAGAGATCGGCAATGATAAGGTTCTAACTATAATATCAAAAATATCTGAATTTTTTGAAGAATCCTATTGGAATGTTTTTCTAGCTTTCGGAGTTGGGAGAGAAGAACTTCTGACTGAGGTTTTCAGAACAAGAAGGAAATACAAAAAAAACCCAGGCGAGATTGAAAAAGAGGAAAAAGAAATCTCACTATCAGACGACCAAGTAGAAAAATTTTGGGACGCTGGGAAGGAAATCTTTGAAATTAAATACTCAATCAGGGCAGACGAAATCCCAGCTGCAGCACTAAGAAGATTAGATTCGCTGCCACTATCGGGCCTAGAGGAGAACGCAGATCCATTTTTTGTTGAAACCTATGAAAGAGTTAGTCGTTTAGCACAAAGCTATGGCCTCAGCCTGGCAGGCGAATAGTCAATAAGTTCAAGACTATAGCATCTTGACACGATTTTTTAGTTCCAATGATGCAGTTTAAATCCCTAGCTGTATAACAGTATTGTAACTTGTTTAAAATGTATAAAAAATGAAATCGCAACCTATTGAAATATTCGCTACATCACTACAGTTAGTCGTATTTCTATCAATTATCGTAATGATGAATGAAACTCTTTTTGGCGGAAGTGTAATTCAAGAAATCCGTCAATTTGCACACGCCTTCGGTCTTAACTAATAACAATTTATCCCGCTGCGCTCGGCCAATATACATCTCCCAATTGGTTTAAATCTCTGGATTTTTTAGCTATAAGCTGAGAGAAGTGTTCTTATCTTTTTTAAGCTTTAAAAATGAAAATTATCTCCTGGAACGTTAACGGCATTCGAGCAGCGGAAAAAAAAGGTCTATTTGATTTTCTTGCCAAACAAAAACCTGAAATTTTATGCCTACAAGAAACTAAAATTGATTCAAGCTTAGAAGATAAGCTTGAATTTCTACCCCGTGGTTATACTACATTTTTTTCCTCTGCTGTAAAAAAGGGGTACTCTGGAGTTTCGACATTAATTTTAGATAAAATTCTATCCAATTTAAAGACAAACTCCTTTGCCCTAGGAGAAAAGCAGTTTGACACTGAAGGTCGTTATCTTGTCTCGGAATTTAAGGACTTTATTTTATACAATGTCTACTTTCCATCTGGCACAACTGGCGATCTTAGACAAAAATTCAAATACCAGTTCTTAGATCATTTCCTTGAGCACGTAAAAAGCCTAGAAGATTCAAAGCGCAAGAAGTTAATTGTATGCGGAGACTTTAATATCTGCCACCGTGAAATTGATATTCACCATCCACAAACGGCGACGAAAAATCAACTTTCTGGCTTCTTACCTGAAGAGCGAGCTTGGTTTTCTAGATTTCTAGATTCTGGCTTTAACGATGTTTTTAGAGACCTTCACCGAGAAAAGAAGGATTGCTATACCTGGTGGTCCTATCGGGCTGGTTCTAGAGGTAAAAACTTGGGCTGGAGGATTGACTATTTTCTAGTTGCATCTAAATTCGCAGATAGAATTAAAAGTGCTAAAATCTTCCCTGACGTGGCGGGCTCAGATCATTGCCCGATTAGTATAAAGATCGAATGAGCAAATTTTTAGAATTAAGAACAAAACATCGTTGCTTTACTTATCGTAATTTTAGCTGCGTTAAAGAAAACTCACGTTTGAAGATTCAATTTCACTTCATCATCGACCCCGAAATCGAATTTAAACCAACACTAGATCTCCCTTGCCCTCCAGAAATGGAAGTTCCCGAGCACCTAATCTTCAATATTGGCTTAATAGAAAGCATTAGCTATTGGAAATCGTGCTGTTGTCCCGAATACATCATTGAGTGCGGCACACTTAACTTTCTGGAGGAAATTTGGTGGAAGCAGCTTTTTCTTAATGGTTTGAGTGAATTCTTTTTTACAAATAAGATCGAGCTCGAAGAACTGTTTGACTTTTCATACACGACAGAAAAGACATTTGATTTCACTCCAACTGTTGAGTGCAATGGAGAATTGATTCTAGTTGGAGGCGGGAAAGACTCAGCGCTAACTATGGAGCTACTAAGAGATCCAAAAAAACGTCAAGCTGTTTTTGTACTTAATAGCTCTAAGTCCTCCGACAGGACAATTTTCAATGCTGGTTTTACCGGCAAGGAATTAAAAGCCTCAAGGACGATCGATGCTAAGCTTTTAGAATTAAATAAGCTTGGCTACCTAAACGGCCACACTCCATTTTCTGCATATCTTGCATTTATTTCCACAACAACCGCATACCTCAATAGCTTTAGTGAAGTGATTCTATCCAACGAAGCAAGCGCAAGCGAAACAAATACTTTAAATTATAAAATTCCAGTGAACCATCAATATTCTAAATCAATTGAATTTGAAGAAAACTTCCGCAATTATCTTGAAACTTCCTTGAA
>JAYSSX010000596.1:0-8538 GCA_043720315.1 Pseudobdellovibrionaceae bacterium
TTTCGAAAAATAATGTAAGCCTTAGCATAGGAATCGTTTTTCTTAACTTTGATTTCTGCAACGGCTACATCACAACCATTTTGCTTTTTGTCCATACAAGTTAAGGTACCTTTTACTTCGTCATCAGCTTTTCCTAGTTCCGCAGTAAAACTGTCAGAATTTAACAAACCTGGAAGTACAATGGCTTTACCATCTTTTGCATCTTTTAAAGATATTGAAATGGCTAATTTTCTAGTTTCATCATCTAAGGTTAAACTTGCATTGGTAATTCTATCGGCTAATTCACGGTTTCTTAATTTCGCATCACTTTGTACTTCAGAAATTAGGATGTCTTGAAAATAACCTCTTAAATAGTCTTCACTAGGTACTTTAGTTATTTTAATAACCCCAGTTTGGGTGGAGTCGGAGGTAATTGTTTTAGTTTCGCCGGTAGTTCCTTTTTCAGATTTAGGAGTTTCTTTACCGTCATCTTTCTTAACTACTTTTTTACCAGAACCTTGTTCAGATTCCGCATCGGTTTTCTTTTTAGCTTCCAATTCTGACTCTTTAGCTTCAGCTTCTTTTGTTTTTCTACATTCGTTACGAGCTTTTCTGTCTTTTTGTTTACAAACAGCCGAAGAAGGCTTTACCGCTGTTTTTTCAGGAGGAGCTTCTTTTGATCGATTTCCTGCCGTTGCGGCGTCTGATCTTGCGCTACGTGCTTTGGAAGTCGAACTTTCGTTTTTCTTTGCACAAGCTACTATTAAACCGGCACAAGCATAAACGCTGATTAATGATAAAACTGTTTTCTTAGAAAACATAAGGTCCTCCGTTAAAAATTAAAGTATTCGACATAACCTATTGCAAGAAGAACAGCGCCTAGAACGATTGTGTGATAATGCCATGGCCATTGTAGAGGAATTGGCTTTTAAAAACTGTCTATCTTTTTGACACAGCCAAAATTGGCCTTTACAGTTGTCTTAATTGTTTAGGACTACAAAGTATGCAAAAATCCATTAGAAAATTGAACGGAAAAGTTATCCTAACTGCTCTATTCAACGCCTTCTTATTTGCCTGGAAACCCGCGCTAGCAGCAAAAACCTGCGAAAAAGTCCCTTCAGGAATGCAATCCGTTTCGCACTCCAGTCAATTAGCTCAAAAAACCATTTGCGACGTTGCTTGCCTAGAGTCCCCGCCCATCGAAGGCAAAGATTTACCTGAAAAGAAAATCCATGATTTGTATATTCAAAAAAAAATCAGCACTGATGAAATGGCGAAAAGACTGATATTCGCAGAATCTATGGCGGCAGGAACTAAATGTATACAAAATGAAAATATGGATGCTTTAGTAAAAGTCGTAACGCAAATAATCCTCAACCGAATGAGTTCAAGTGGCCCTCAGGCTGCCGAGTTTAAGACTTCAGGAGACAACTCGACTCCTTTAGCAGAAAGTGTTCTTTTTAAACCGCAACAGTTTCGATCTTCTTTTGGTGGTTATGATGTTGCCCAAAGAAAAGCAATGTTGTGCCCGTTAAACTCCGAAGTCAGCGGAGTTTTAAATCCAAATAGTCCGAAAAACAGTGAAGAATTATGGGTATTGATCAATAAAACTTACAATCAACTAAAAGAAAATCCCGAACCAAAATTAAAAAATAGCTACTTCTACTTTTTTAATTCGCATTTTGCCGGTTCTTCATTAGAAGCAAAATATGGTGGGAAAAAACCGGCTGAATACACTCCGGCAAATACTTTGACAGGCGATTCTTTGGGTTTACGCAACGATCTTTGCATCATGGCTCGCAAAAATTAATGATAAATGATAAAAAAGATCTCTTCTATAATATCGATCCTGAATCAGTAATGTTAGCCGCTGAAATGAGCGGCTACATTCCTACTGGTGAATTTACGCAGTTAAATTCTTATGAAAATCGAGTCTTCGATTTAAAATTAGAATCCCCAATCAACTTTAAAAAAAATTTACCACCCGAACTTCAGAACAGCGAAAACATTTTTTTTGATCCAAATCACGTTATTTTAAAATTCTACCGACCCTTACGCTGGAGCAAAGAGGCCCTGGACGAGGAACATAGTTTTTTAACTGAACTTATTAAAAACGAAATTCCAGCTGTTCCTACATTAAATCCAGTTCAGAAGATCAATGATGTCTATTTTACCGTTTTTCCCAAGATAAAGGGACGTTTGCCACAGGAGTTTTTTCCTCAAGATCGAAAACGGATCGGCCAGCTGTTGGCAAAATTGCACAATGTTGGGGCAGCGAAGAAATTCACTTATAGACCGCAAATTGCCTCGACACCTTATTCAGCTTGGGAAAATTTAGACTTAAATATGGGTTTGGTTTCAGGCGAAGTGCGGGATCGGTATGAAGATGCTGCAGTGAAAATTATTGATCATTTGGATGAGAAACTTCCCACGACCGATTTCATTCGAATTCATGGTGATTGTCATCGAGGCAACTTGTTAATGAACAGCCAAAGTCAGTTTTTTATATTAGATTTTGATGACTGCTTGAATGGACCTTCAATTCAAGATTTCTGGATGCTATTTGCTGACTTAGATTCGGAAGAAGAACGTGAGGACTTTGTCACCGGGTATTCTGAATTCCGCGAATTCCCTACCGAACAATGGCCCTTAGTACCTTTGCTACAGGGTTTGCGGATTATAAATTATGCCTCTTGGATTGCTCGGCGCTGGAATGATCCATTTTTCAAAAAGACTTTCAATTATTTTAATACCTATAACTATTGGGTCGACGAAACCGAAGCGCTAGAAAAAATTGCTTGGAAAATAGTCGATTAGAAATTAAAAAAATAAATTTACAAGAAATTAACATTGCTCAACCACTCCAAAGCCAACATAATACATCAATGGCAGGCATAGCATATTACGGTAAAGATGATCGAATTAAAATTATCTTAGAGTCTTTTTTTAAAAGTCGAAAAGAAGATGCAAACGAAGTTCATACTTTCACTCAAATTATTGAAGAAAAAAAATTTGAAGAAGCCATGGTTAACATCAAATTTGATGTGGTCATTGTAGAGCAAGCTTTGGTCCCACCTCCCGTCCCCGACTGGGCCGGCTTTTTTAAGAAGAAATTTCCCTTAAATGATGTCCCATTAATTTTAGTTGGTGAAGAAAGAGAACCTCTCAAAATTTTAAAATATTTAGAGTCGGGCTATATTGATTATATTGTCAATCCACCAGACAAGCCGCTGTTGATCGAAAAGATCAGCATGTATGCGACAGGAAAAAGAAGCAGCGACATTCGCCAAGTATACTCCCTTCAGTTAAGCCAACATGCCGACGTTGCGAAACCTGGGCACATTGAAGAGCTGAGTGAGTTTGACTGTAAAGTGCGAACTGTAATCCCCTTTAAGGAAAGTGAACTTCTGTTACTTTATTCAAAGGCCTTCGGTGTTGATATGAACGCAAATGGGTCGGTTTTGGCCCGTTGTTATAAAACAGAAGAGCACACTGGTTTTAAAGGTCAGCACCTAAATCACTTCTATTTTTGCGGTGTAACGACAGATATTTTAGTAAATATACGAAATGCCCTCCGTAAAACATATGCCGCTGGAAAGAATCGATAACGCATCATTTAATGTGTCGCAAAAGACCCATTTAGCCTATACATCTGACCATTGGTCGGGTCCCATACAATAGCTTTTTTAATAAGCCCGCTAGGCCCGAAAGGGAGCAACGGTACCTAAGAAACTATGTGATATGGGGTGCCTGACCGCTTTTCTGAAATTCAACGAGGACGTATGTCTTATCAAGTGATCGCCAGAAAATTTAGACCGCAAAAGTTCGACGAATTGATTGGCCAAAATCATGTTTCGCAAACTTTATTAAATGCCTTAAAGGCCGATCGTTTACATCATGCTTTATTATTGACGGGTCCGCGTGGAACGGGAAAAACGACAACAGCAAGAATCATTGCTAAAAGTTTACGTTGTCCGAATGCCGTTGAGTTTGTTCCTTGTAACCAATGCGATATTTGCGAAGAAATTAATCACAGCCGAAGTATTGACGTAATCGAAATCGACGGAGCTTCTAATAACGGTGTCGATGCTATTCGCGAATTGCGTGACGGCGTTGCAATTATGCCGTCTTCAGGAAAATACAAAGTTTACATCATAGATGAAGTTCACATGCTATCGACTTCGGCATTTAATGCTTTATTAAAAACTTTGGAAGAACCCCCCAGTCACGTAGTTTTTATTTTGGCGACAACGGAAGTTCATAAGATTCCTGCGACCATTTTGTCTCGTTGCCAAAGATACGACTTTAGAAGAATTCCTACTCGAGAATCGGCCGCTTTATTGAAATCGATTTGTGCCAAAGAGCACGTAGAAGTGGAAGAAGATGCTTTATGGATGCTGGCCCGATTGGGTGACGGTAGTATGCGCGATTCGATTAGTCTTTTAGATCAATTGATTACTTTTTCGAATGGCAAATTAAGCAAAGAAAAAGTGATCGAACTTTTAGGCTTGTCAGATCAAACTTTATTATTAGAAGTTCTTGCTGCTTTGATTCAAAGAGATCTTTCTTTAGTTTTATCCATCATCCGCAAGTTGACTTCTAAAGGCATCGAACCACTTCTGTTCACTAAGTCACTTCTGCAAGTCTTACGTGATACCCTAATGATAAAAATCTCGGCTAAAGATGAAGACCTGGCAAAAGTGAGCCTGGTTGTTGATTTACCGGAAACAGAAATTCACTTTTTACAAGACCTCTCAGCATCGGTGACCGAAGAAGATCTTCATCTTCTTTTTGATATGACTTTAAAAGGCGTGGCCGACATTTCAAGATCAAGCGAGCCGACTTTAGTTTTTGAAATGCTTTTATTAAGAATGGCTTGTGCACCACGAATTGTAGAATTAAAAAATCTATTGTCTGCTCAGGCGGCTGATCATACAGCGAATCACCTGCAAAAAAAAGCAATGCCGAAAGCCTTCTCTAGTGCAGCCAATTCTGTTACTTCACAACCTCAGGCTCTTATTTCCACCACTGCAGAGTCACAAAATCGTCCTACTACAACCAAACCAGTTTTGTCCGAGCCGCATAAAACCGAAACGATTACCCGCTCCAATATTGATGCTAAAACTATGGGCAAAAATCCTTCTGAAGACTGGTATGATTTTGTCGGATTTCTTAAGGATAGAGATGCTTTGTTAGGAGCCACGATTGAACCACTTCCGTTTTTAGGGTTGAATCAAAAAAAGATTGAGTTGGCTTTGCCAAATAAACTTTTTTTCCTTAAAGATCAGTTAGCTGACACGGCTTTGCGTAAAAAAATACAAACCGCTGTTGAACAGTTTTACGGAGCTGGCTATGCTTTCGATATTAAGTTTGGCGCAGAACCCGACAATGCTGTTTCAGCAAAGGTTTTAGGCCAACAAAAAGAAGAAAAAAAAGAGAAAGATTTGGCTCAACAAATAGCGGAACATCCTAAAGTGAAGATGGCAACCGCAGTGTTTAAAGCGCAAGTTAAAAGTATAAAGTAATTCCCGAAGGGGAAAAGCCTAGCGACGAAGTCGCGGGCTAGACAAAGCCGAACTTCAGCTAGAACTGACAAAGGAGAAACTTATGAAGGGTATGCCGGGCGGAATGGCGCAGTTGATGAAGCAAGCCAATCAAATGCAAAGTCGTATGAAAAAGATGCAAGAAGAATTAGCTACACGTACTTATGAAGGTGCGGCTGGTGGCGGAGCCATTAAAGTTACTGTATCTGGAGAAAATCTTTTGAAATCTGTAGTTATCACACCAGACGTAATGAAATCAGGCGATGTTGAAATGTTGCAAGATTTAGTGATCGCTGCAGCTAATGAAGCTTTAAAAACAGCCAAAGACACTTCTGCCAAAGAGATGGAAAAAATCACTGGTGGAATTAACATTCCAGGAATGTCTTAAACAACTATGTTGCAAATACCTGCTCTTGAAAGATTAGTACACGAACTTTCTAAGTTACCCAGTATTGGTCCGAAATCGGCTCAACGTTTGGCTTATTATCTATTAAGAGCTCCCAATGAATATTCGGAAAAACTGAAGCAAGCTTTAACAGATGTGAAAACAACGGTCCATTTTTGTTCGGAGTGTTTCAATTACACGGATCAAGACATTTGCCGTTTCTGTAAAGATCCTTCTAGACATCAAGATGCTTTATGTTTGGTGGAAGAACCCTCTGATATTATGCGAATTGAATCTTCGGGTGCTTTTCGGGGCAAATACCATGTTTTACATGGAGTTATTTCGCCTTTAGAAGGCATAGGACCGCAAGATTTAAAGATTCAGGAACTTCTTCATAAAATCGAAAAGGGTGCTAAGGGCGAAACCCCAGCTATAAAAGAGATCATTCTTGCCTTGGATGCTGATTTAGAAGGTGACACTACGGTGCTTTATCTTGCAAAATTATTACAAGGCAAGAACATAAAACTAAGTCGGATTGCTCATGGGATTCCTATTGGAGGAGACATCGACTACGTAGATGATCGAACTATGGGGCGTGCTTTAGATAACCGAGTGGAGCTGTAATAAATGTCCTTTATCAATTATAACGCCAAAGAGATTCATTGTAAGTTAGTTTACTATGGTCCTTCTTTGGGTGGCAAAACCACTAATATGCAGTGGGTTTACCAACAAACGGCGTCCGACCAAGAATCCAAATTGGTTGCTGTAAATACCGATATCGAAAGAACATTATTTTTTGATTTCTTACCTATGCACGTAGGTGAAATTCGCGGCTTTAAAACTAGATTTCATTTATATTCGGTTCCTGGTCAAGTTGTTTACGATGCCAGCCGAAAATTGATTCTAAAAGGTTTAGATGGAATTGTTTTTGTAGCTGACTCACAAGCAGAGCGTATGGAAGAAAATATCGAATCTATGCGCAATTTAGAAAAGAATTTAGAAGCCCAAGGAATGTCAATCCGAGAAGTTCCTTTAGTTATTCAATATAATAAAAGAGATCTTCCCAATGCAGCGACGCTAAAAGATTTGCGAACTCATGTAAATTATTTTAATGCTCCGGAATTTGAAGCCACAGCCAGTGAAGGTCGTGGTGTCGGCGAATCATTCAAATCGATTTCGATGTCGATAATTAATATTCTTAAAGGCGGCGCTTCTTTATAGCACCTAAGGTGCTTATTGTTAAACGCCTAAGGTGTGACCCATGCTTAAAGATTTAATCCATAGACAAAATCTAGTTAGCGTTTTGGTCTATTTTTCTTTAGCCATTCCCTTTGTAGTCATTTTTATGCCTTTTTTTGTGCCCATGTTAATAGCGGTCTTTTTTGCTTTCGCTTTAGAACCAATTTGGAATCGAATTGGAATCAACCGTCAAAAGAAAAAATTTTTCCCGGTATTTCTTCTTTTTTTTGGTGTCCTATTTTTACTTGTTCCTTTGGTTGTAGTCGGCGTTAAAGTGACTCGAATTCTTCAATCATTCACCGCTGACGGAACAAAAAATTCGCAGCTATTTCAAAGTTTCGATACCTTGTGGGACAAAGCCTATGTTTGGGCTGCAGATGCAACAAACCTTTTGAGGTTGGAAAGTGATATTTTTCCTACAAAGGATGAGATTATTTCAAAAATTTCGCCTGTCGTTGTTTCTAAAACAACAGCATTTTTAGCGGGAATTCCGACGATGGCTTTATCGATTCTTGTATTTTTTGGCGTCCTTATGGTTATTGTTCCGCGCGCCGATAAAATTAAAAATTTCTTTATGAAAATAAAGATTCTTCCTGAATATGAATTAGAACAAATTATCACCAGCCTTCAGCACAACTGTTATATAGTATTGGTGTCGACATTTTTCATCGGTTTACTTCAAGCAATGATCGTAGGCATCGGCGCCTCTATCTTTGGTTTTCATGAATTCTTTTTAATTTTTGTAATCACATTTACGTTGTCCTTCATTCCTGTCATCGGTGCGGCCCCAATGAGTTTTATTTTGGCGGTCGCGGCTTTTATCATGGGCAATTCAGGAAATGGAATCGGATTATTAGTGGTTACCGTTATCGCAGGAAGTATCGACAATATAATCAAACCCTATATATTTTCAGGTAAAGATACCGGCGGAACTCATCCTATTATTGCACTGATTGGAATTATCGGAGCCATTATTGTTTTTGGATTGCCGGGACTTCTTTTGGGACCACTTCTGCTGCAGTTGGGTACAGAGTTGTTGCCAAAATTGACTAGTCGAGTTTTAGCTGCAATCAAATTATGAAGCTTTCAGCTATAAATAATTTAAAGAGCAGGTAATTCATTCTCACTTAATTAAGTAAATCTATTTTGCTCTCTATTCTATTTTTCTTAGTTGAAATTTCAGTACAGTTTTTTAATTCCTTGATACCTGAGTTATTATTGTCTTTTTTGATCATTGCCTCGGGACCAGTTAATGTAAAATGATCAGGCAAAGAATTTAAGCTGGTCGGAGAAACTATAAGTTCAATTTGGACAAACCCCTGAAGGCCATAAATATTGCGAACTAATTTTAAAATAGACAATAGTTGCCACTAACACTAAGGCATTGTTTTG
>JAYSSX010000597.1:0-6345 GCA_043720315.1 Pseudobdellovibrionaceae bacterium
ATAGAGAAATCCCAATCATCGCAATCACGGCAAATGCAATCAAAGGCGATCGTGAAAAAGTTTTAGCACACGGAATGGACGATTACATTTCCAAACCGCTTGATTTAGTCAAAGTTCGCGCTGTCCTTGTGAAATGGGCGTTGGATCTACAGAAAAAACAACTTAAAGTAGCCTAACATTTGAAAAGAGCATTTATGGAAACACAGAAAAATTCCGAACATGAAGAACGCCGCGGCCAACTACTGATTGTCCCGGAGTTCCAAAAAAGTTTTTTAATGTATACAGTGGGAATAGCAGTTGGAATTAACTTGTTTTATTTTGTGGCCATGGCGATTTTCTTTAAGAATCTTACCCAGCAATCTTCGGCGTTGGGCCTACCCGCGGATCATGTTTTTTTACAATTCCTACAAGAACAACAAATGACTTTAAATATTTTAATAGTGGGAATGACTATTATGATCAGTGTAGGCCTGTTCCTTTATGGTCTCTACATGTCCAATAGAATTGCCGGACCCATTCATCATTTAAAGGTCTATTTACGCCAATATCGAACTGGAACCACGAAGCAACAGATCCATTTTCGTAAAAATGACTACTTTATGGACCTGGCCGAAGAGATCAACGAGACACTGGATATCAAGAAGAAAAAGACCGGTATTTAAGGTTGTGTTTTTACATTGGAAATGAAAATATGATCTCCTTTTACAAGGAGTTTTCAATGAGTGCAGGATCAATTTTCCAATTTCAAAAAATGCTTAAAAATTTGGATCAATGTATGACCAAAGCTGCGGCCTATGCCGATCATAAAAAATTTGATATAAATGTGTTGGTGAACTATCGCCTTGCTCCGGACATGTATTCTTTTGGCGAACAAATTCAGTCAGCTTGCGATGCTGCTAAATTTTGTGCCGCTTATCTATCAGGTCAAACTGCTCCTAAACATGAAGATAACGAAGCCACTTGGAAGGAACTTCATGAAAGAGTGGGCAAGGTCGTTTCCTATTTAGAAACATTCAAAAAATCTGATTTTGACAAAATGTCCTCGATCCAAGCTAAACCTGTCTGGGCCCAAGGGCAGTGGCTGACCGGCGATGAATATTTAGAAGAATTGGCGATTCCTAATTTTTATTTTCATTTAACAACCGCTTACGCTTTGATGAGACACGTTGGTGTCGATATTGGAAAAACTGATTTTATTGGTAATCTTAATTTCAAAAAATAATCTGCCCTTACACACACGACAGCATCTGATTTTTAACATTGCTAGATAGAGTGTAGTGAAAATCCAGAAGTCGTGTGTACATTTGACCTAGCAAAATACAAAAAATCTTCCGTAATCAAATTTAAATAGTTTTCAGACTTGGACTGCGATTTGCTATAGTATGAACTCGCAGTTGTGAGGCAAGAAATTGCACTCAAAGCAGAATTTCTATAACGGGAGTAAAATCCTACAGCGGAAATTAGCAAAAAAGTGCATCGTAACAACTACAACGAAAGCATAGTGAAAGTTTGGTGCCTGAAAATCATCAAATTTATGTTTCGGTAAGAAGCCCAAGAATGATGCCTAGCTTGGGTTTCAACTTTTTTAAAATTCACCCTGGGTCTGGCTTCCTGTTAGACTCGGGGGTTCTTGCGTTCTCACTTCACTAGGAATTCTTTTGATGGAGGAAGTTATGCAACAACAAAAATGTGAAACCTGTGGAAACGAATATGCGCATGCTTTTCAAGTTATAATGGAAGGTACAGAACATACTTTTGATAGTTTCGAATGTGCCATTCGCAAATTGGCACCCAAGTGCACTCATTGTGGAACTCAAGTGATTGGTCACGGTGTCGAAGAGAATGACTTAATATTCTGTTGTGCCCATTGCGCCAATGCAACTAGCTCGCACAAGATTCGAGATTTAATTGATTAAACTTGTACTTCAGATGGAAAATCTTTATGCGTCTTTAACTGATTGCCAATGGCTTTGACCAACTCATTGCGATCAATCGGTTTAGTCAAATGCAAATTACAACCAGCTTCAAATGATTTTGCTGCTTCAGCTGGCAACGCATGTGCCGTTAATGCTATGATAGGTACTCGATTGCCCTGTCGTCGAATTTTTCTAGTGGCTTCTAGGCCATCCATTCCAGGCATTTGTATATCCATCAACACACAATCAAATTTTGTTTCGCTGGTTAATTTTACAGCCTGGACTCCATCCGTGGCCAAGTGGGTCTCCATACCTAAGGCTTTAAGGTAGAAGGATACTAAAACTGCGTTATCTTGCGAGTCCTCAACTAATAAAATTTTTCTTCCTTTAAGTCCTGAATTAATAGCCGCCTGGCGATCATCCGTAACTACTTTAACTTCGACCCTTTCAACAGCCATTACATCCACTGGAATTTGACAATGGAAATGACTTCCTTCCCCTAAATTACTTTCTTTTAATATTAAAGTACCACCTAGGGCTTCAGCAATTCGACGAGACAAAGCAAGGCCCAGGCCACTGCCGCCGAACTTCCTACCTATCGAACTATCACCCTGACGGAATGCCTGGAATAAGTTCTTTTGATTTTCCGGAGAAATACCAATTCCCGTATCCATTACCTCGATGCCTAGTTCCACTCTCTGCAAGTTCAAATGCTGACCAGAAACCCGCAGTTTAATTTGACCCATGTCGGAAAATTTGATCGCGTTGTTCAACAAATTAATTAAAATTTGATTGAGGCGATGGGCATCAGTACAAATTTGCAAAGGAAGATTTTCGTCATATTCTAAATTTAGAGAAATCTTTTTTAAATTAAGCGATGGTGAGAAGGAGGCCACCACTTCTTCAATAAGATCTCTCAATACAAATGAAGTTTTATGTATTGGAATTCGTCCGGCCTCAAATTTCGAAAGATCTAGAATATCGTCAATCAAATGCATCAATTGAGAGCCACTGGAGTTAATTCGGGCTAAAAATTCGCGATTTTCTTGCTGAGTATATTTTTCAGAAGATAACAGCTCAGAAAATCCCAAAATAGAATTCATTGGAGTTCTGATTTCGTGACTCATATTTGCCAGAAACTGCATTTTGGCTTGGCTGGCATTTTCTGCTTCTTCTGTGGCAGCTTTTTCACGTTTTAAACTTTGTGCCAATTCTAAAGTTCGTTCCTCGACTCGCTTTTCCATTTGGCTGTGAGCATCTAATAATTCGGATTCGATTTTCTTAAGGGTCGTAATATCCTGAGAAGTTCCCATCATACTGGTTACTTCGCCTTCAGCATTTTTTACCACGCGCCCATGGCTGATGATATGGCATAGACCTTTTGTTTTTGTTTGTAGTTTGCTTTCGAAAGAAAAATCCTGACCAGTTTCGATCGAGTTACGAATAAGTTCCCTAACTTTTTCACGTATTTCGGGATTCAATCTTTGCAGATAACCTTTAAACGAATGATCAAAATTCTCTTTTGAAACTTCAAATATCGTAAATAGCTCGTCCGACCAATGAATATAGTCTTCTTTTAAATTCCATATCCAACTGCCAATGCGAGCGATGGACTGGGCTTCACGCAATTGCAGTTCACTGAGTCTTAATTGTTCTTCGGTAATCACTAAATTTCTATAATGATCGGAAAACTCTAAAGACAAATCCTTTTCAGTGCGAATCATTGAATGCATACAAGTTGCGATGGCACCAAGTGTTGCCAATAACGTAACAGCGATCAAAGAGGAAGGCGCTACGTAATCAGTGGGAAGTTGAATAGACAAACCAATGAAGTAGAAAAAAGCGATTTGGACAACAATAAATATCAGATAAATCCAAGGCCGATTTTTTAGATCCATCACCATAGCAAAAATATAAGTACAAATAAGAGCAATCCCTAAAAACGGACTTTGAATTCCTCCGGTTACCCACAAAGAAGGAAGGGTGCTAATCCAAAAACCAAAAAACAAAGGCAGCCAAAAATAAGCCGGACGATTTTTTGAAAACGTCCAAGCTAAGGAAATCAAACAACCGATCATCAAAATAAAATCTACCACAACTACGGAGGTTGGACTCCAAACGTAATCGGCGGCAGTAGCTATCATCGAAAGTGGAATACCAAAGTAGCACAAAGTTCTGGCGACTCGATAGGCGCGCTCGCCACGCCAAACCGAAAGTAACTGCTTTGGATCTTTGACGGTGTAGGAATTAAGTTTTTCCCGATACGACATAAATTTTTCTAGCCAAATTTGATTTTTCTTGCAAGTAGTAAATGGATTAAGAAGGAAAAAGAATGAAAAACGTACTTATTACCGGTGCAGGACGCGGAATTGGTTTAGCTTTAGTTAATGAGTTTGTACAAAATGATTATAAAGTCATTGGCACTTACCGTGAGGCTTCATCAGCCCAGCAACTACTTAAAATGGCAAAAGAAAATCCAGCTGTATCTGCTGTTGTCGCCGACGTAAGAGACTCCTCAACTTTAACTGAGTTAGCCGCCGAACTTAAAAAATGGGGAGAATTAGATATTTTAGTAAATAACTCTGGCGTAATAGGTGATCGGGGCCGATCCTTGTCAGAATTAGACCCTGAAAAGTTGGACGATGTCCTCCAGGTTAATACTTTTGGTCCCATTCGTATTTGCCAGTTAGCAGTTCCTTATATGAAAACAGGAATCATTGCTCAGGTTAGTAGTCTAATGGGGTCTATCGCCGATAACGCAAGTGGGGGATATTATGATTATCGAATTTCGAAAGCGGCTTTAAATATGTTTAACCGTTGTTTATCTAAAGAGTTCCCAAAAATAACTTGTCTGGCTTTACACCCTGGGTGGGTTCAAACTGATATGGGCGGTGCCGGTGCAGTGGTCACAGTTGCAGATTGCGCCAAGGGATTGTTTAAAGTGATTACTACGGCAAAACCAAAACAAAGCGGCCATTTCCTTGACTATCAAGGAAACGAACTTCCTTGGTAAATTTAAAAGCGGGAAACCCCTGACCGCGACAGTACTTTTAGAAATAGCCCTCTTGAGGCTTGGACTACGGCTTGTTCCCATTCTGCGCTCGCTGGTCTTGAACGTTCGAAGTTATCTGATAATATTTTTTTCTCGATATCTTTATTAGCAAACCCATGCATTTGCCCTTGATGAGCTACTGCAAAACAATTCAAACCATCTAATTGTGCTTTCATACTGTGTCCGAAGGTTCCAAATTCCATAGTAATCGAACAAACGCGTTGTTCGGGTTTTGCTAACTCGCCAAATGCACTATTTAAAGCCCCATGTACAGGGTAAAATCCTTTGGCTGTTGGCGGAGTAAAGGCATAAATTTCAGCGTCTTCCTGGGGAAAAAACAATTCCGCGAACAATGATTTATTGATTGAAGGACTTCCGGGACCATCAGTAAGTAAATGCAAACGATTGCGGTCACCTAACCCAGTATGCAGATCAAAACCAATGACGTCTTTGAAGTCAGGCATTAGTTGCGACAATCTTTCTATAAAAAATTTCGTTTGCGGTTCGGCTTTTAATCCGCCAAATTCCCAATTTTCAACAAATTCAAACTGTCCCGGAATTAATCCCTTAACAATATCGTCCAAGGGATATTCGTCAAAAAAAGGCTCCCCGTTTTTCATCGTCATAGAATCCATTAAACGACTACGCATAGAACTGACAGGATTCCGATCTAAAAACCTTTCTGAAAGTTTTGCCGATGTCTCATCTTTTCGGCGATAGATTTCGCCAGAAACTGAAAAATTCCGATTCAGATTTATATTTGATTCGGTACAACGCTGATGATGCTTAAATCCGTAAGGATTCATAGCGTGAACGACGAAGACGCCAGTAGTACGTCGATTAATTTGCGGAAAAATCTCGGCAAAAAACATTCTTTGTATGGCGGCACCGGCGTAAGTCTCGGAGCCATGAATGCCACTTGTAATTACAAACAGCTTTTCAGGTTTTTCAGTCGCTGGAAGCCAAACGTGATCAACAAACAAGTCAGAATCAGTTTTGCTGGGAATCTCCCAAGATCCAATTGTTTTAGGAGCTGGTAATTGCTCGATTTGGTTAAGAAAAATTTGACGTGAATCTGCATAGTTTTTTGGAAAGTAAGCACTATCGTTTTGCATGGATGTATATTTGCACAAAACGACCAAACTGGTCAATGCGCACTTCCGTTAACAATCAAGGACCATTAGGTACCGGTGGAGCTTCAATGGGTGCATTGGACTTTTGCTCGGGATTAAATAATGTTGGATACAATAAAATAGTTGCTCCAAAAATAACAATCATAATTACAGCCCATTTTGCTAAGGTCTTGTGACTCATTTTTTTCTCCCTTAAAAAGAAGAATACCGAATAGTTATATTCGGTATTCTGTGTCGTGTTGAG
>JAYSSX010000598.1:0-1789 GCA_043720315.1 Pseudobdellovibrionaceae bacterium
CTTAAAAAGCAAAGAGTCCAGATTCCCAACAACTATATCAACTGGCTCGGCCTACTTACAAAACAATATCAGTTTGGAGAACATCAAGATTTGGTACTATTGAAAGCACTATCCGAAACGAAATTAGAAAGAAAAGAAACTTCACAAAGAGCAGAAGCATGGTATGCAGCATTTACATTGATGGCAAAAGGTTTTCAAATTCCAGAACACTTAATGCAAAGACTTTTTCACCAACCGCAAGAAAGTACTGTTCATATGACGCGAAAATTAATTAAAGTCGAAGCTACAAATGACGAAATTGTAAAGTCTTTCCTTATGATGATAAAATTAGAAGGTCAAAGTAATCAGATGTTGTCTTTTTTAAAGCGGAATCCTATGTACCAAACTGCAGTAGATTTTTTGAAACCTGAGATTGCAAAGTTATTGCGTACCCTATCTAACTCCTGCGAATCAATTCACATTCGTTAATAATTTGCGTTTTTGAAGCAAATGATGATTTTACTGGGGCTACCTATTGGCCCAAATGAGATTCCGATAATTTAAATTAAATTTGCCAATATTGGGATAATGGTTAATCATCAAACTAAAGTCCCGGGAGGATAGGTTGAATAAAGGCCGAATTCCTCAACCCAAGGATCTAGTTTTAGCGTCATACTTATTGAAATTCTGCTGCTGATGGATCGTGTTGGCAATTATTTTCATTAATTTTTGAGTTTTGCGCTTTGTTTGTGAATGGCCGATCATAATTTTGCAGATTTTGAACGAACGGGTGTGGGGCACAACAGAAATTTCCTCTGGTGTGGTTTGTCCAAATAATCGAGCCACTCAGTGGGAATGCAACACCGATCTTGACAGTTTGTCGCGCAAACTAAGCAGCTACTTTAAGTTTCCCAGTGCATATACAATTCGAAAAATTTCGTTAGAGCGCCATTCGCAAAAAGATCCCTTTCTGCACAGGATTTACGTCGCGTGATCGGCTGTTCAGAAATTAAGAGTACCATGTTCAAAATTATGCAAACGAATGAAGCCATAACTTTTAAAGGCAAAGGTTAAGGCATGGAGTGGGCCTTTGTCAAAGTGGAGCTAACTTTATGGCTAAAGCGGGAAAGAACTACCAACAAATCTTGGATTATTATTATCAAGGAACTAGCCTTAGCCACTTTACCTGGTAAAATTTAGGCAAGAATATCTTTTAGCAACAGTCTTAAGGAACGGAATGAAGTTTCTGAATCCTCGGGCGGATTTCCGGCGCGAATAATCCATCCCATCTTCTCGTTAGTTGGGATTTCAAATGCCAACCGAATGACATCTATAGAAGTTCTTAAATTACTAAATATTCCGATTTTAAAAATCGCAAGGCACCGTCACTGTCGTTAGGAGTTTATTCTTGTACCGCCATAGCAGGAACTATCTTCCTAAAGATAGTTATAGGTAGAGGAAAAGTTTTAAAAGCACCTTGGTCTATTCGTTTTGATCCATTTAATTTCTGTCTTAAAAAGTCTTATTTACTTTTGGGTTGTTGAAATCTAATTCAGAGCTTAAAATTTAAGATTATCAAATGGAGACTTAACTTCTAATTAACCTCTGTTTTGAAATAGGAAAGAAGAGTCTTATTCCGGAACGTTCATTTTTAAGAATTCGATAATTAGCGTTACAGTTTCTGGCCAAATGGGTCAAAAAGTATAGTAATGAAATCAACTAAATATAAAATTAGAATCAAGTTTTCTAGACATAATTTTCCAATGGCTAAATTGATCGGAGCGATTGGATTAATTGTTGTTTTTATTCA
>JAYSSX010000599.1:0-2577 GCA_043720315.1 Pseudobdellovibrionaceae bacterium
TTTCCTTGGTCGTCCCGTTACAATCAGCTAAATGAATATTGTTAATGGTATAACAGTTAAACAACAATTGCTGAAAATGGATTTGAGAAATCAAATCCATTTTTTTACCAAACACTTTCCACCGCTGTCATAAGCCTTTTTTAATTTTTTAAATCAAACTTATACTTAAACACCCACATTGTGAAGGCTCTCCACCTTTAAGTAGTTTTTTCAAATAGAAATCGATTTCACTTTCGTTCATTGGTCTTCTCATAGATATTTAGTAATCCATACTGATCATGATAACCATCAATCAATTTGCTCATTTTTTGCGTAGTCGTAGAAATTCCTTGAACATGCTCTTGACCACTTCGACCCAATTTTTCAGCGTATTCTGTAATCAACAGTTCTACAAAACGATCAATTTTCTTCAAATGATCACGAAGATCATTAACGATAGAATTATTTAATAGTTTTAGTTCCACGTTGTCAGATTCGACTTCGGCAGTCCGCTGTTTGAATCTCCCTTGGATATCTTCACTGAGTCGCGAATTTTCAATCGCTAAGCTGATGCCTTTGCAAAAGTTCTTATTCAAACTACGGATCAGGCTTTTAAGTTAATAGCCAGTCGTGGAATTATTGGATCATTTTTTCGAACGTACATCATGCCAGAAATTTTTGCTGGCCTAACCCGAATTCCCTATTTTCTAAAATTAATGTTCAGAACGGTTTCACAGATCAGAATTCATTATCGTGGCCAGTCACTTAGCCACAGACAGGCTGGTGACATCATTGCTGGCGATAGATTGTCTTGGGTAAAAACGGTTAATGGCGACAATTATGATCCAGTAAAGTCACTGGATTGGCAAATCCATGTTTATGGAAATGCGATGACTGATTTTAAGAACGCACTTGAAAAAATACCCATTTTTGAATTCGAATGGAATTCAAAATTACATCAAAGGGGTTTTCTCCAACATGCAGCCTACTTAATTCGCCCGGATGGGCATGTTGCTTTTGCTGCCGAAAAACAAGACCCAAAACTGATTAAAAATTACTTAAATTCTATTGGTTTTATACAAAACGGCTAACCAAATGATTAGCCTTTTTGTTTTGGCGATTAAACCAAATAAATGATTCTATTTTCTTAGTCTATTAATACGCTTGTGAACGATTTTGTGCTGATCTTCCACGACGTGAACCGTTTTTAGTACTAGCGCTGCTTCCTTCATTTCTCATTGAACCTGAAAGGCCGCGACGACCTTGTCGTGATGACTTTTCATCATTTTCATAATCATGCTCTTCGTCACGACTTTGGTTTCCGCGAGTAGAATAGCTTCTGCGGCCATCTTCCTCCTCGGTATCTTCGTCTTCGTCGAAGTCATAATCACTTTCGCCACAGGCATAATAACCTCCGTGTGTGTCTTTATTTTCTTCTTCATCCCACTGCTCCGATCTGTCATTTCTATCTTCACGTCCATAGACTTTAAATCCACGTTCGTGAGTTTCTTCTTCCTGATCGTTTCTTCTAGATGAAAAACCTTGACTGCCTTGGTTACGACCATAGGAAGTTGGCGAACCTTCATTATATTCGCTTGTTCGACCAGATTGAGTGCGGCGATCAGACTGTGAACCTCTGTCTGACTGTGATCGGCGACCACTTCTTCCTGACATTTCCATGCTGTCGTTTCTTTCAGAATCTGAAAATCTGTCTTGGCTGCTTGCACCACGAGAAATAGTTAGGCCTGGTGACGACGATCTACCTGTAGCCGAGCGTGAGTCACTAGACTTAGCTGATGAGGATCTCTTCGCTCGCTGAGTCCCTGTTTTTGTTTGTGTGCCGATTGAACGGCCACTGCGTGAAGTTTTCGTGGCTTCGCCACGATGTGATTTCGATTGATTCATTATTGCCTCCTTATGGCTTTTTAAACGGAATAAAGCTGCCTAATTGCAATCAACAAACCAAAACAAAAGGAATTGAATAGCAGCTATAAGCGATTTCAAAATAAAAGTTGCGAAAATTTCCACCAAATAAATAAAATCTGAGGAAATTCAGAACAATTAAAAATTTTAAAAAAGGTGTGGCGCTTTTCCCTATGGCCTTCAAATTGCTTTATTGTTCTATGTGAAAACAACATTCAGCAAAAAATTTCAAGATTTTGGCGAAAAAATTTCTAAAGATTCCATTTTTACTTTGGGCGCAGCCCTGGCTTTGTATACTGTTTTTGCGTTGCCTCCTTTGGTAATTCTTCTACTGAAATTTCTCTCTTCACTTCAGCTCAGCCTACAAGAACCTTTAATTGAACAGGTAAGGCAACTCATGGGGTCGGACGCTGCCATGGTGTTTGAAACCGTGGTGAAGAATTCCATGGAACATTCCACTGAAAACGTCAGTCTGTGGGGAGTGTTGGTTTTGGGAATTTCCGCTAGCGTGATATTTGCGCAGTTACAGACTTCATTAAATATTATTTTTGGATCGGAAGCGGCCGCTAAAGATATCTCTTGGAAAAAATATATCACTCAATTTATCACTCGCAGAATTATTTGTTTTGGAATGGTCCTCACATTTATTTTTATTTCTATCGTTTCCCTTTTGGT
>JAYSSX010000600.1:0-5990 GCA_043720315.1 Pseudobdellovibrionaceae bacterium
TCTACGACTTCAGCTGCATTTCTGATTTCACATTTGATTAATTGAGAAGTGACTAATGCAAAGTGCCAGGGCTGTCGATTGGCACCACTTGGCGCCGAACCAGCTGTCTTAATTGCGTTATAGAGCAGACCTTTGTCTACTGAGTGCGACGAAAAACTACGAATTGTGCGTCGTGTAGACATCTGCTGATAAAAATTTTCTGACTTTGAATATCCACTTTTATCAAGTTCCATAATCATATCCCTATTCAGGTAATCCAAGAGCTAGCCACCTTTTAAATATATTGATTTCGTTTTCTGATAAAGCTGGGATATTAGACCACTTGGGAGGCATCGGTTCATCTTGATCAGATAAAATTTGGATGAGATAGCTGTCGTCAATATTTTCTAAATTTATTAATTTAGTCCCGCCAAATGTACGATCTCTTTGATTGTAGACTGAATCACGGTTAGAAAAATCCAAAAATTTGGCTTGTCCTAGTGAGTTATGGCAAACTAAACACTTCGGCGCAATAACGCCACCATAAATTGATTTCCAAGTGGGCTCTAACAGCGGGATTTGAATGGGTTGTGCCACTTGATCCGCAAATTCAGGCGCACCGCTCTGTATCCAGCGATTAAGAAATTCTTTCTGTTCAGCACTTAACGGGCCGCCTGATTTAGGCATACGGTTTAAACTAATTGTTTTGGTAATAGCGGCCAGTTCTCTGACAACCCCGGTATAGGTTTTATATTGTTCGTGGCAAGACGTGCAACGACTAAAAACATTTTTTTTAATCGAGGCAAACTCAAGTGACTCGGCCCCTAAGCGAACCGGATTCGTAATCGTTTGTTTTGCCAGTAATACGATCGGATCAGAATCGGAACCTTGGCATCCAGACAGAAGCATGGCAAAAATCAATTTAAGAATTAGTGAATTTAATAAGATGTTGCGATTTGATGAAATAAAAGTTTTTGAATTTGATTTTTTTGTCATGCTTCTGCCCTTTCTGACTTAAGAAATTATTTTCTAGGGACTTCGCCGGACAGATTTTTCCAATGCATATCTGCATTTTCTTCATGTCCAGCAACATCAGCGTCAAAGTTGGCTTTTGCTCTTTTGCTGACGAAAAAGTGCAATCGATTACCACTAATTGTGTAATGGAGTGGATTGATTTTTACATAAGCTCCTGATGCCATGGCGTAGGCACACCATTGACCATAGGTTGGTTCGTATTTATTTGGGTTTGTTAAAAATAGATTTCTATTTTCAGCAGTAGAAAAAAAGTAGGTTACGCCCATGTAATCCAAACTGTTTTCGACCAGACCCAATGTTGGAGCGCCGCCACCTTCTGGAAAATACGCTACGGGGTCATATCCGTTTAAGTTTTCGCCGGCGATATACAAATTATATTTCGATACATCTCGGGATTCTTGCGACAGGGCTGTTGATGCACCCAAAAAACTTGTGATCGCTAAAAGTAAAACCGTAATCTTGACTAAATATTTTTTCATCGAATGTTCCCAATCTTTTAATGTTTAAGTTGTAATTTAAATTGCACGGCGCCTGAAGTTGGAAACAGTAATGTTTGAATATCGGCTGCGCCATATTTCATTTCTAATGCGGTGATCAGACTTGGAAGATAACCCACAAAAAATTTAATTTTTCCTGGCATTGTTTGAAGGACTGAAAGTTCTCTGAGGCAAGATAGAGCGTCTTTTGCATTAGCGCAAAGGGCACTGTCTAAATAGGTCATACCCTGTGGTAGAGCTGGGTCTGTAAATGCTCCAGTTAAAATAGCATTGTCTTTTTGAATAACTTCGTTAGCGATATGCTGTTTTAAAGCAAATAAACTATGTGAAGAAAATGAAGTTACAGCGCAAGCGTCTTTTGATTTTCCATACATAGCTTCAAACTGAATGCTTTGTTGTTGAATATCATTCACGTCAATTTCAATGGCTGCAGATGCACCTGGTAAAATGGGACCCATTGTTTGGATTGCATTTTTCACAGTGTTATCTGCGCGAAGTTCAGTAATACGCTGTGCTGGATTACCAGTCTGGCAAAGAGCAATCAGACCCGCCGTTGCACGTGCGCCAATGGCTGCAGATGCATCGAAGCCCGGTTTTGTAAAAACAGCTGCAGGTGAAATTGGCATTGAGCTTCCGTTAGTTATTGTTAGGACATAACGTGTGGCTGACTGCGAAAAGGCCGTAGAAGTAAAAATAAGGATCATAAGGGTTTGGACTAAAAAATTTTTTTTCATTTTGTATTCTCCATTTAAAAAAAGTTATTGTTTGATTATCACTGTGCGATGTTTGTAAAAGTTAATTCTGTTCCGACTGCGGTTCCTTCTGGAATATTTACGCGTAGTACTCCAACACCAGACGGGTTGACATCTAAATCAGGGTAAGGTTCGACCGTGATAACTACATTGTGACCGCCATCAGCTAAATCTTGGCCTAATGTGATAAAATCAGATCCGGGTACGGCCGGGTAATTCAGTGAAAGTGGTCCTGCGTATTTACCGGCAGCATCCGAATCCGTAGTTCCCGTTGTACGAAAAATTCCTGTGGAAATTTTCATTCCGGTGCAGTCATCGACAATCCAGCCTTCATAAACTTGATTCGCATTTAATGCTGGTAAATTTAATGAAAATGCTTTTGTGCTGCCTTTGATAAACCATACGCCCTGATTGGTGGGTCCATTGATGGCCGTTGGTGCCGCAATCAATACTGTACCGTGGGCTGACTTAAGATCGATCTGCTCGGCTTGCGCTGCGTGAACGCCTAAAGCGCTGGCAAGTAAAATCAGATTCCGAATTTTTTTCAATGTGTTCTCCTTGTAGTTGCGATAATTCGCTGTTTTAGAACTACGACAGAACAGATGACTTGTATTCATTAGTAATTCTAACCTAGTAGATAAGGTGAACTAATGTGTTGAATTGATCCGGGGCTGTGTTAAATTTCAACGATGTCTAGAGATTTAAATGTTGATCAGATTAAAAAACTTTGGGTGTTGGATTTAGTGATTCAACTGGGCAGTCTTAAAAAAGCAGCTTCGGCGGCTAAGGTTTCGCCGAGTGCTATTTCTCAAACGTTAACTTCGCTTGAAAATTCGCTTGGAAAACCATTACTAGTGCGGGAAAAGGGCAGCGTTACTGCAACTCAGGACGCGCTTTACATTTTGCAAATTGTTCGACCGGCCTTTGCAGCATTTGAGCGTTTAAAACAAAATAATGGTTCTCCAGCGCCTAAAATTAGTTGGATTAATCTGGGCACATACGAAAGTATTGCGATAGATATCTTGCCGGGTTTAATCTATAGCATTAAGCAGAAACTACCCAATATTAAACTGGGACTCCGCATTAGTCGCACGGCCAATTTGCTTTCAATGTTACGAAAGGGCGAACTCTGCGCCGCTTTAATTACTGAAGTTGACAATCTTGAAAAATTTTATGTGCGTCAAGTTGGCAGCGATCGGCTGGGAATTTATATTTCAAATCGCCATCCGATCAAAGGTTATGGTTGGTCAGGAATTGAAAAATTTGGTCTGGGTTCACTTGCGCCTGGAAAAGATGGTCTGCCTAGATATTTTACTAAATTTATGCGGCAATTTGATTCGATGAAGCCGATTATTCTTAGTGATAGTTTTGAAACTTTAAGGGCTACAGCTGCCGCGGGTGCCATTGCCGCCGTGCTGCCTGAAAGAGTGGCGCAACGACAAAATGATTTAATAGAAATTTTCCCGATAGGAAAGCCGATCAATTCTCGAAGAGAGAAAGGGCAGCATAAAATTTGTGTTGTAAGCACATTAAGTTGTGACCGCGTAGAAACAAATTTTATTGCTTCGGAAATTTCACAACTTTATTTAAAGACGAACTAAAATGTTGGCTAACTTGACATTTCAATCGAAAATTAAGTCTAATAAAGTATGAAATTAATTTTCTTTCTTCTTATTATTTTATCAACACGGGCTTTTTCAATGGAAATATCTGGAAATTGGCAGCTTTCTAAAGTTATTTGTGCTTCAGGTGACGCTCCACTTTGGAATTGGGAAGCGTGGCGGATATTATTAAAGTTTGAATCACCAAATTATTATACGATGATTCGCCAGCGCGAAGAATTTACTTCGTTTGAAACCGGTGAATACTTTGACGGTGATATCAATCAAGTTTGCTTCAAAAATGATTTTAACTTTGATATACCTAAAAAATGTTATGATGTTCTTTTAGAAGATCGCATTTTACAACTTGGTCAGTACATGCAATCTGATTTGGATTGTGGCCAAGGCGATTATGCTATTCGTTATTTTTCACTGCAAAATAATTGAATTTGTTTTTTATGTCCGCTGCCATCAGGTTTGCCGAGTTATTAAGGTTTTTTTCCCTTTAGATAAATAATTTTAGTGCAATTTAACTGCACAAAATAGCCCTGTGCAGCCCTAGTGCTACCCTTGTCCATCGTAATTGATTAGAAAATTTAATGTGCTGACTCATGGTGAAAGAAAAAAAACGATTGCAAGAGGTGGTATACTCACGTTTCGGAGTCAATTTTATGGAACAAACAAAAAAGCAGTTTAAAGTAGAACGCAAAAAAACAGATGATAGCTTAACGCTTGAACGTGGAAAGACTGACGATTCATTCAATAATGGTCGTGGTGATACACATGATAATATTGATCAAATTATTTCAAAACATCGCGTTGCGGCTGATCGTGATAAAATAAAGCGTCGCAGTGTGGCTGACTTAAAACGAAATAGTTCAAATATTAAATCAAATCCTGAAAAAAATATTTCTGAGGATATAAGTCTTGCTTTAGCCAATCAAAGAAATTCTGAAGATATAGCCCTTATGGGGGAACGCTCGGATATGGATGCAGCTCTTATTCTTGAACGCGGAGAGAAAGAAAAGTTGATGAATCGACTTTTGATTCAAGAGCGCAAAGCAACTGATAAAAATCTTTTAGGCGAGCGAGCAACAACAGATACGGAAGTGGAACGAGTTGAAGTATTACTAAATGATGAGCATGCAGCACACGTTGAAACTAAGTCTGAACTGACCACGCGTGAAGAATTTGTCGCCATCGTTAGTCATGACTTAAGGAATCCGATCGGAGCAATACTGTCTTCAGCAGAAATTCTTTTAGAAGATTCTCTTATCAATAAGCTCGATGATGAAACAAAATCTTTAATTGCATTGATTAAGCGAAATGCCGAAACGTCGTTGCGCCTTATCAGTGACCTGCTTGATATGGAACGAATTGTGGAAGGAAAACTTCAACTTCATTTAACAAAAAATCGAATGGATGACTTGATCAAAGAAACTGTGGAAAGCTTTGCTTATGCTGCAGCAGCAAAAAAAATTATATTAAAGACTTCGTTGTCGAACAGTACTCATGCTGTCAGCTGTGATAAAGACCGAGTTACACAAATTTTATCCAATCTTATCGGTAATGCGCTCAAATTTACACCTGTGGCTGGTTCAGTGACAGTTACAGCTCAACAGAGTGAATTTGAAGTTACGCTTTCTGTTTCTGACACGGGGCCGGGAATCCCTAATAATCAACAGAATCGCATTTTTGAGCGATTTGCTCAGATTGGAAATAAGCAACGCGGAGGTCTGGGACTCGGTTTATATATTTCTAAAACTTTAGTCGAATCTCATTTCGGTAAACTTTGGGTGAACTCGAAGTTCGGGAGTGGAAGCAATTTTAGCTTTACACTTCCACTCCCTTGATGGGACTTTACTCTTTCTAAGACACCAAGTACTCAGGTGCGACATCCAGTAGGCCTTGCCGATCTATAGATTTTTTATACTGATCAAGTTCAAAGTACAGATCTGAAGGTCCCAGTGACAGCCTGTAAGGCTCATTATTTTTTGATAAAGTTATCCTTTCAACTTCAAAAATACCTTCATCAGGATCTAAATAGCCTCTAACTGTGACTTCTTCCCATTGTAGTTTCTTGGCCATTAATGCGACCGGATTTCCCATCCGAAGCAGGCACTCAG
>JAYSSX010000601.1:0-10072 GCA_043720315.1 Pseudobdellovibrionaceae bacterium
CTTTGTTGAAATAGATGGATTGCCCTTTCAGATAGTAGAGCCTCGCCTTACTTTTGAAATGCCTCTAGAAGACCTAACGGCATTCAGCAAATCACGTCGGCAGTTACGATATGACGAAGTTTTAAATGGAAATGTAAATAGGGGATTTAATTTATCAAAGTTGCCTTTGTTTCGATTGAATTTATTAAAAATGGATGTTGAGGAACATGTTCTTTTTTTGAACACGCATCACATAATTAACGATGGTTGGTCTCTGTCAGTACTGCTTAGTGAACTTAGTACAATTTATGAAGCGAGAATGAAAGGAAAACCTAATCCTTTGCCGCAGCTGCATTTTCAATATGCTGACTACGCCTTTTGGCAACGGCAGGAGGAACGGGAAACGAATAGAACCAATAAATTGAACTATTGGAAAAAACAGCTGGAGGGGATTGCGCCAGTGTTAGCGCTACCCCTGGATCGGCCACGTCCCAAAATACAGACATTCAATGGTCAATCGCATACTTTATTAATCTCTCAGCAACTTTTACGCTCTTTAAAAGATTTAGGTGAAAAAGAAGGCGCGACTTTATTTATGACATTGGCCGGGGCATTCTCTGTTTTTTTAGGTCGGCATTCGGGTCAGAATGATGTGGCATTTGGATTTCCAGTGGCCAACCGCCATTCATCCGAAATGGAAGGTATCATTGGCCTATTTGTAAACACTCTAGTTTTGCGCACTCGTTTGGAAGATGGGCTAACATTTTTGGAGCTGTTAAAACAAATAAAGAGAAATTGCTTGGATGCTTATGCAAACGAAGAAGTTCCTTTCGAACAAGTCGTCAAAGCCGTCAATGTAGAGCGAACCCAATCATACAGTCCATTGTTTCAGGTCATGATGCAAATTCAAGATGACATCGAAGAGCAAATTTCGGCGGAAAATCTACGAATACAATTGATTGCAAACCGATTGGACATTGCAAAATTTGATTTAACGTTAGTATTCAGCGAAATCAACGGTCAGTTGCATGCTTCCTTCGGATATAATACGGATTTATTCGATTCATTCACTATCAGCCGTATGAGCGAGCGATTTGAAATTTTGCTTAATTCAATCGTAATGAATCCTTCTAAAACCTTAGATCAACTTTTAATTCTCACTACAAATGAAGAACAAGATTTGGAAACTAACTTTAACAAAACGGCAATTGAATATGATTCCAGTCTTACGGTTCAAAAATTATTTGAAGAGCAAGTTTCGAAAGTACCCGAATCGTTGGCATTACAATGCGGAGGCATTGGTTTAACTTATGCAGAGCTGGATGTTCAAGCTAATCATTTAGCGCATCATTTAAAATCCTTAGGTATAGGTCCCGGTGTATTAGTTGCTGTTATGTTAGAACGAAGTATTGAGCTTGTAGTCAGTTTTCTGGCTATTTTAAAAGCTGGCGGTGCTTACGTGCCGCTGGACACGACGTTACCTGCAGAGCGATTAAAACATGTTCTTTCGGATACAAACGCGCCGATATTGATAACTGAATTAATGTTTGCTGACCTTGCAGATAGTAATAAGGTGATTTCGATTTGCTTCGAAAGAGACCATCATATGTGGTCAAAAGGCGATGGCCGTGCTCTGAATTCGATAGTTAGCTCAAATGATTTAGCCTATGTCATTTACACTTCCGGCTCTACAGGAAATCCTAAAGGTGTACAAATTGAACACAGGTCAGTAGTTAACTTTTTGTTCTCAATGAAAGAATCACCGGGTATTCAGCCTGGGGACAAATTACTTTCCGTTACATCTCCATCGTTTGACATTTTAGGACTAGAAATTTATTTACCACTTTCAGTGGGGGCGCAGGTTATCTTGGCCAGTCGCGAAGAGCAGCAGAACGGGGAAGCACTTAAAAAAATGCTGAAAACTGCTTCCATAATGCAGGCCACTCCTTCGACCTGGAAACTGTTGCTAGATTCTAATTGGAGCGTTACCAATCCTACATTAAAGATTTTATGCGGAGGGGAGAAATTATCGATAGAGTTAGCTGAATCCCTTCAAACAAGATCTTCGCAGCTTTGGAACATGTTTGGCCCTACTGAAACTACAATTTGGTCTACTCTTGATAAAGTCTATTCCAGCGACAAGCAGATTACTATTGGGCGACCAATAAAAAATACTCAAATTTTTATTTTGGATAATTCAAAAAATCCAAGCCCAATAGGCGTAGTCGGCGAAATGTACATAGCCGGAGATGGGTTGGCTCGCGGTTATCAAAATTTGCCAGAACAAACAGTTGAAAAATTTAGCAAAATTAGTCTTTTTGGAAAAATGTGGCGAGTGTATAAGACCGGGGATTTGGCAAGGTGGCTTCCTGATGGCCGACTTCAGTATTTTGGCCGAAGTGATTTTCAAGTTAAGATTCGAGGTTATCGAATTGAACTTGGAGAGATTGAAACGAGCCTCGCCAAATACGAAGAAGTTAGTCAGGTAATCGTAATGGCGCGCGAAGATGCAGCAGAAGAACTTCATCTAGTGGCTTTTGTAATTCCGCGAGTAAAAGATAAATTTAACGAAGATCAAGCCCGTCATTTTTTAGCTGCAATATTACCTTCCTACATGATTCCTAGCTTTTTTGTAAGCTTAAATTCCTTTCCTCTTTTGGCCAACGGGAAAGTCGATAGTAAATCTCTTTTGCTGAATTCCATTTTAGATAATAAAAACCGTGAAATTAGAGAACCTACGAATGAAACCGAAGCTACAATACTTGCAATTTGGAAAGACCTTATCCCTGATTCTAAATTTGGCGTGCTCGATGACTTCTTTCATGTCGGAGGAAGTTCTTTGACTGCAGTTCGCCTAGGTTATAAGATTTTAAAAAAATTTGGTGTGGAAATGACAAACGCCAATATCTTCGAGAACCGCACAGTTGCAGAACAAGCGAACTTTATAACTTCATTTTCAGGAAAGAAAGTAGAATTTATTCCAGTTACAAATCCAGTGATTCAGCGTAGAGGTCTCATGGCCTGCTCGTTTGGACAGGAAAGGCTTTGGTTTCTGGATCAATTGGAATCGCAAAACAAAGGTCGTTATTCATCAACCTACCTGATGCCATTTACCTTTCAAATTGGTGGAAATGTTAAAGTCGACTATTTGCATGAGGCTCTAAAGCAAATTGTACAAAGGCATGAAGTTTTAAGGTCAAGTTTTGTCGAGTTAGACGGGCAACCGATGGTTTCGTTGCTTGAATCGGCTGACTTGAAAATGCCGTTTTTTGATTTAAGTCATTTAGTCGAGCCATTAAGACAAGAACAGCTAAACCTATATCTTAAAAAGAATGCCAGCGAAGGATTTGATTTGGCATTACCTCTTCTATTCAGAGTTTCATTGATTAAAATGGCTGACATGCAATTTGTACTTTTGATGAACTTACATCATATTTTAGGAGATGGATGGTCTATCGAAATACTCATAAGGGAATTAGGCTCGATTTATGAATCCCTAACCAAAGGTCATAAAAGCGCTTTGCCAGATCTGCCAATTCAATATGCTGATTTTGCGACATGGCAACGAAGTGACTTTCAGAAAAATTTCTTCGAGCCACAGCTGAAATATTGGCAAGCTCAGTTGCAGGGTGCGCCACCTTTATTAAGTCTTCCGCTTGATTATCCGCGACCTGCCATTCAAACTTATTCGGGAGATGTAGCAAAATTTAAATTTTCAGCGGACACTTCGCACGCAATTAAATTAATTAGTCAAAAAAGTGGTGTAACTATTTTTATGACATTGGCTAGTGCCTTTGGTGTTTTTCTAAGTCGGCACACTGGGCAAAATGATATTGCTATCGGTTTTCCGGTTGCCAATCGAAACCGCGTAGAAATCGAAGGTATAGTCGGGTTATTTATCAACACCCTCGTTCTGCGACTAGAATTGGAATCTGAATTCACTTTTGCTGAACTTTTGAAACAAGTTCGAAAACGTTGTTTAGATGCTTTTTCAAATCAAGAAGTTCCTTTTGAGCAAGTTGTTCAAAGGATTAATCCGGAACGGAGCCAAGCTTACTCTCCGCTATTTCAGGTTATGCTTCAATATCAAGAGGCAAGTTCAAATAGAATTGCGTTTGATGATCTCAGTATACAACCCATAGATTCGCAAATGAATGTGGCCAAATTTGATTTAAGTCTATCAATTTCTGAATCCGGTGGCTTATTTGCGGGAGCATTTGTCTACAATACCGATTTGTTTAATCCTCAAACTATCGAACGCTTTTGTCGAAGATTTGAAATTCTAGTTGCTAACCTGGTTTCGGATTCAACTGAGTCCATTTTTAAAACGGGCTTGCTGCCGGCCACGGAAATTAAAGAGCTTCAATACACTTTCAATAATACGAAGGCATATTTTCATGAAAACGTTTGTGTTCATCAATTATTTGAAACTCAAGCAGAACTAACGCCAAATTCCGTTGCCTTAGAGTTTGGTAAAAATTCAATAACCTATGCAGAGCTTAACTTGCGATCTTCTCAATTAGCAGAAAAATTGCAGGACGATGGAGTCGGTCCCGATATTTTAGTTGGGGTCTTTTTGCAGCGAAGTATTGATATGGTGATAGCATTTCTGGCGGTTCTGAAGGCAGGTGGTGCCTATGTTCCACTAGATCCTATGTATCCAGAGGGGCGTCTAAAACATATCCTTGAAGACATTCAGGCTCCGGTTTTATTGTCGTCAAGTGAATTGGTAGATAGGATTCCGAAGTCCAAAATTAAAATATATCGTCTGGATAAGGATCAGGATTGTTGGCTAAAAAAGAATGGGAAAAAACTTTCCAGGCAGGCAAACTCGTCCCATTTAGCTTACGTAATTTATACTTCGGGATCGACGGGGTTACCGAAAGGTGTTCAGGTAGAACATAGATCCGTAGTGAATCTGCTAAGTTCAGTTCAAAGTCAGCCAGGCTTGACCGCTTCCGATATTTTTCTATCCTTAACTTCTCCTTCCTTTGATATTTTGGGAGTTGAAATTTATTTACCTCTGATTGTTGGGGCCAAAGTTGTATTATGTAGCCGTGAGGATCAGACCAACGGCGAAAATATACAAAAATTAATGAAGAACGCCACTTTTATGCAGGCGACTCCCTCTTCATGGAAGTTACTTATTGAGTCGGGTTGGCAAGGTAGCAAAAGCTCAATTAAAGCAATCACAGCCGGAGAACCACTAACTCTAGATCTGTCCAGACAGTTAAGAAGCAAAACTAAAGAGCTTTGGAACCTTTACGGACCAACGGAAACGACAATTTATTCTACTGGGAAGAAAATCAATGATTCTGATTCGCATATAACGATTGGCTATCCCATTCAAAATACCGAAGTTTTTATTCTTGATAAAGAATTGCAATCGGCTCCAATCGGAGTTTACGGAGAATTATTTATCGGTGGGGCTGGATTGGCTCGAGGCTATTTGAATCGTCCGGAGTTAACAGAAGAAAGATTTTTGGATTTAACTTTATTTGATAAACAAAAACGTTTGTATAAAACCGGTGATTTAGCAAGATGGCTACCTGACGGACAAATCGAGTATGCTGGTCGTACCGATTTCCAAGTTAAGGTTCGCGGTTATCGCATTGAATTGGGTGAAATTGAAAGTAAATTGCAAGAAAATCCTACGATACAAAATGCGCTGGTTCTTGCAAAAAATGATCAATGGGGAGAAAAAACTTTAATTGCCTATGTCGTGTCTAAACCATTGGACATTTTTGACCCAGAGGGATTGAGAGCATTTTTAGCGAAGGCTTTGCCTGACTATATGATACCTAGTTTTTTTGTAAGTCTTCCTCACTTTCCATTGATGGTGAACGGAAAGATCGACCGTAGTGCCTTAGAAAAAGTTTCTATATCCGAATCTTCAGCCCGTGAAGTTGTCCTGCCCCGAAGTCCAATGGAAGTTGATATTTTTGACACTTGGAAAAACCTCATTGCAGACTCGAAATTTGGAGTTTTAGATGATTTTTTCGCTGTTGGTGGTAACTCGCTATCGGCAGTTCGATTGGCTTCTCAATTGACTAGGAAGTTTAAAGTTCCGTTTGGAATTGCCTTGGTGTTTAGTTTTCGAACCATTTCTGCCCAGGCAAAATACCTAGAGTCCGTAAGAGACCAAAATAAAATGGCGCTCAATTCGATTCCTAGAGTAAAACGAGAAAGTCACATGCCGACTTCTTTTGGACAAGAGCGTCTTTGGTTTTTAGATCAATTGGAAACACAAAATACGGGAGCTGGCCCGCTTACCTATTTAGTTCCATTAACTATTAGCTTCCGCGGAACACTGAACGTAGCTTGTTTGCACCGGGCATTAAGAGCTCTGGTGCAACGTCACGAAATACTGCGCACCTACTTTGTTCATGTTGAGGGTAAGCCTTACCAATCTATTGTAGATGAATTAGATTTTCAAATTCCGTTTATTGATCTCATCGATATTTCCCCAGATAAAAAAGATCTTGAGATTCAGAGGCTTGTCCGATCGAACGTTAATCAAGGTTTCGATTTATCGGTGTTACCGCTTTTTCGTTTCGCAGTAGTTCGGAAATCAAATCAGGACCACATTTTGTTGATGAATAAACATCATATCATTAGCGACGGATGGTCGATTGATGTTATTTTAAATGAGCTGACCCAGTTTTACAGAACGTTCTTAAAGGGCGACTCCAAGCTGCCGCCGCCTCTTTTAATTCAATATGCCGATTTTTCAGCCTGGCAGAATGGATCAGCTCAGGCCGAAGTTTTTGATAGGCAAATTAGTTATTGGCAATCTCAATTAGAAGGATTAGCACCTTTGTTAAATTTGCCAGTAGATCGGACACGACCGGCAATCCAGACATTTAAAGGGTCAAGGCATTCATTTACAATTTCGCCAATTGTTTCTAAGAAAATGAAAGACATTAGTCGTCAACAAGGCGCCACCCTGTTTATGACAATGGCAACAGCATTTTCAGTATTTTTAAGTCGCCATTGCGGACAAAATGATATTGCATTTGGAACTCCAGTGGCCAACCGTGGACGAACTGAACTAGAAAGTCTCATTGGACTATTCATAAATACATTAGTCATCAGAGTTGACCTAAAAGGCTCGGTAAATTTTCTTGATCTTCTAGAGAGAGTGAAAAGGACGTGCATTGATGCTTATTCTAATCAGGAAGTTCCTTTTGAAAAAATAGTACAAGTTTTGAATCCTGCACGGAGTCAGGCATACAGTCCCTTATTTCAAGTATTAATGTTGTTCACCGACAACGTTAGTATCCCGCATGCCGTAGAGGATCTGGAGATTGAACTTCGCGAAAGTCCGTCTGATGTCGCAAAATTTGATTTAACATTAGCTATTGGTGAACATGATGGGGAATTGAAAGGTTCATTTGGTTATAATACAGATCTTTTTGATAAAGGTACAATTGCCAGGATGTCGGATCGATTTGAGGTACTATTGCAGTCGATTTCTGAAGACGTGAATTTACCTGTTGATAGACTCTCCATTATGACTAGCAAAGAAAAAACTTTGGTTCTAGAAGAGTTTAATGACAATAAAATTGCCTACGATTTAGAGACACCTATTCATCATCTTTTCGAGCAACAGGTAGCGAGGTCTCCGCTAAGAGTGGCGACAGTGGATGACTTTGAGATTTTGACTTACGCGGAGTTGAACCAACGAGCAAATGTTTTAGCGAAAAAACTGAAACACTTGGGAGTAGGCCCAAATACTCTGGTGGCGTTACTTTTGGATCGGTCAGTAAATTTAATGGTGGCGATTTTAGCCATTTTAAAGGCCGGAGGCGCTTACTTACCTTTAAATTTAAAAGATCCTAACGAACGATTACAGACTGTTCTTAGAGATAGTGGTGCCATAATAACATTAATAAATGCTGATTGGGCCGTGGAAAAAATTGATGAAGCGAGTGATACATTTGACTTAAGAAACCTACCTCAAAATACAGATACAATTGAAAATCTTCCGCCGACAGCAATTAAAAGCGACATCGCTTATTGTATTTATACCTCAGGGTCAACAGGGGTCCCTAACGGGGTATTGATCGAACATGAAGCTGCCGTCAATCGGCTTTTTTGGATGCGCGACGAATTAAAAATTACAGAAGACGACGTTATTTTGCAAAAAACTCCATATAGTTTTGATGTATCGGTTTGGGAACTTTTTCTTCCTTTGATCTTAGGCGCGAAACAAGTCATGTTAAAATCGGGCGGCGAATCAGATCCGTTTATTGTTAAGTCTGCAATAGTCGAGCATAAAGTAACACTTCTGCATTTTGTTCCGCCCATGTTAAACATCTATTTGTCAGCAGTTGAAGGCGGATGGGAATCTGTGCGTTATGTGGTTTGTAGCGGAGAGGCTTTAGATCCAGAATTGGTAGCAAAATTCTTTAAAAATGTAGGCCACAGTAAACCTGAACTGCATAACTATTACGGACCAACGGAAGCGGCCGTCGATGTTAGTCGCTGTCGTGTCGTTTCAGGATCAGCGTCAGTCACTATAGGGAGTCCGGCACCAAATAACCGCTTTTATATTTTAGATTCTCTTGGGCAAATTTGTCCGGTCGGAGTTTGCGGAGAACTTTGGATCGCCGGAATTCAGCTGGGTCGAGGTTACTTGAATCGCCCGCAAAAAACGGCCGAGAAATATATTCCGGATCCATTTCATCAAGGTGAACGGATGTACGATACTGGCGATCTCGCAAAGTGGCTTCCGAACGGAGAAGTTTTTTACTTAGGACGCAAAGATAGTCAGGTAAAAATCCGCGGTTACAGAATTGAACTTAGCGAAATTGAGATTGCTTTAAGCAGGTGCGAGCAGGTGGCTCATGCTGTTGTATTGGTGCAACGGCACGGAGGCGCGAGCGATTTTTTAACAGCATTTGTAAAAATGAATGGTGAAGCTTCAATTGAGAAACTAAGAATACAGGCGGCGAAACTATTGCCTGAATACATGGTGCCTTCTCATTATGTGTTCGTAGAAAACTTTCCAATCAACTCCAGTGGTAAAGTTGATCGTAAAGCTTTATCAAAAATAACGGTCTCCATAACAGCAGCAAAACAAAACGTTCCGCCGACTCATAAAACCGAACAAATAATTTTGGAAATTTGGCAAAAACTTTTGCCTTCGACTTCTGCGGGAATAACTGACGATTTCTTTGAAGTTGGAGGGAACTCACTAACGGCCGTACAGCTGGGTTCAAGGGTTAGCAAGCAGTTTAATATTTTTATGGGAATTGCTGCCGTATTCAAATATCGCACAGTCCAAGCTCAGGCTCTCTTTGTGAATGCGGAGTCCGATGTATTAAACGCAAAGAACATTTCTTTACATGCTGTTGCGAGAAAGTCGCTTCACAATCTATCTTCAGCGCAAGAGAGAATGTGGTTTCTATATCGTTTAGATGAAGAAAGTTCAGCATATCACATCCGCTTTTTTTCTCGAATGGAAGGTAAATTAAACGAAAGATTATTTGGTGATGCATTGGCTTTACTGGCAAGGCGGCAAGAAGTATTGAGAACTACCTATTTAGATCAAGGTGGCCAAGCATTCCAGGTACCAAACGAAAATTTAATTCCAAGTTTGAGAATTGAAGATCTAACAAAAGAAAATGAGCCGGAGTTGCGTATGCAAATTCTAGCCGAAGAGGTAGCAGAAAAGCCCTTTAATCTTGAAATCGACTCACCGTTGCGTGCCATTCTTTTTAAAAATGGAGTGGATCAATATCATTTGTTAATTATATTACATCATATTGCCGGCGATGGACTTTCAATGCAGATCCTATTAGACGAATGGTCTGCAATCTATTCAGAATTAGTCAGTGGAAAGGCTTCTGGTTTGCAGCCAATGCCAATTCAATACATAGATTATGTCGAATCTTTGTTGGATACGAAGTATGAAACGACAATAAGAGAAAGTATTACATATTGGACTGATAGACTAAAAAATATTCCAATACTAGAGCTTCCAACCGACAGTAACTTAGATAAATCTAAAGTTGATTTCAAAACTCCTTCCTTTGAGTTGTCGGAAAAGTTGACTGCCGAACTTAAGAGCTTAGCAATGAAGTCGGCA
>JAYSSX010000602.1:0-2658 GCA_043720315.1 Pseudobdellovibrionaceae bacterium
TTAACGATTGTGAAATATAATCAGGCATCTTTTGGAAAAAGGTGGTCGCAAAATTAACCAATTGGGTTTGGATTTTTCCACCCAATTCGACCGGATAAATATCTTTTAAAACGCTAGAAATTTTAAGTTCGACGTTGGTAAAAAAGGCGGTCGAAATTTCGGTATATTTTGGGAGATCAACTTGTAAAGATTTAAATTGTTCTAGCAGGATTGGGAAAAAAAACTGAACGAGAATGGCTAAGAATAGTATTAGTACCAGAAAAGGTACTGTCGTTGACCACTGTCTGGAAAACCCTTTTCTTTCTAAAAAATCCACCGCGGGAGAGAGAATATAAAAATTAACTACCGCCAGTAACATTGAAATCAAAAGGTTATCAACCTTATAAAGGGAAAATAAAAGGACCAAAATAGCAGCTATAAAAAAAAGAAGTTTTATTCTTCTTTCTCGAACTATGGCCGATTCAAGTGTTGGGGTCATCTTCGGTGCTCTTTTTTCATTTCGGTAATTCGTGAAGTCGTTTCGCGTAACCGAATTCCTAAAACTTCACCCAACATCATTAGAATTTTAACTCCGGCCGTTGGATTCCGATCAATAATTTCAATAAGATCCGGTTTGAAAAATCCAATTACGGTGGTTTCTTCTTGGCTAGAAGCGCTGGCACTTCGGCGACCATTATTTTCGACTAGGGCAAGCTCGCCGAAAAACTCTCCCGCTTTTAGCTGGATCACATGATGTGTCCTAGTTTCGCTGGAAGTAGTATCTAGTTCTTCGACCGAAATATTTACTGCTCCGTCGACAATGATATACATTCCGACTCCAACTTCGCCTTGTTTGAAAATGGGTTCGCTGGGGCGATAACGACGAACATTGACGATTTTTTCGACTAATTTTAGCTCGCGGGGATTTAAACCCGAAAACAAAATATTTTTCTTTAGTGCCATATAAGTGGTGTGTTTGCCGGCCTCTTTAGAAAACAGATTTTCCCACATAAAGTCAGCCATGATTTTTATTTTCCTGTTGTAATAAGTAAGGCCTTAAGTGGAACCCAACCTGTTAGTGCACCTGGATAAGTGACTTGTGCCCATTCAGATTCAGTTTTTTCGATAATGACTTCGTGACCGCCAAAAAGATCAAAGATGGTTGCTCCGTTTTCGCCATAAAAAGATTTTGCTGAAATTTTTTCTTCAACAATTGTGGCTCGGACTAAAAAAGAATCATAAAGTTTAAATGAAGCTAAAGAAATGGAACCGACAAAAAACAAAAACAAAATCATCGCGACCCAAGGCTGCGGCGGAGTCATTTGTTCGGTTCTTAAGGCTTCTCGTCTTTTTGCAACATAAGAAATCAATAACCAGCCCGCAGCCAATAATAAAATGGCCGTAAGGAAAAAGATTTTATTTAGGCTGATTTGATCCAATACCGCTGAACGGATATTTTCAGAAAATAAAATCTCATGCGGAATTTCTTTAATATTTGTTTTAGATAAAATAAATTTGAGAGCTTCTTGTGTAGTCAGTTGATCAGGGTCGCGATTTAAACTTTTTCTCAATGTTGCTATCGCCCAATAGGAAGCTCCGGTTTGGAAATAACTCATTCCTAGGTTAGTCAAAATCAGCGGATTATTTGGATTGATCTCATTCGCAGCATTAAAGGCCTCAACCGCTTTGTCATATTTCTTTTGTGAATAAAAACTTAAACCGGCCGTAAACGCGTCGGAATCTGTGGAATAGCTAACGGGAACACTTTGACTCTCAACAATTGGGGTGGCCGTTGGTGCTAAAGTGGGTTCGGCGCCGCTAGCAGAATCTGACTCGGCCAGACTTAAGAGAGAAAAAATAAGGGTAAAAACGGTTATAATTACTTTAAGTTTAATCATGCGTTTTTAAGTCTATTCAAACGCTTTGATGATGTCCAGTGTAATTAGACCTGTTCTTTTTGGTCCCGAGCTTGCGGTTTTTCAGAATGAAAAGTAAAATAGAATCGATTCTAAATAATCCAAATAATGACAAAAATAGAAAGGCCTTTATGTCGCAACTGATTGGACGCCAAATTCACGAATCAAATAAAATTGATACTTTATTGAATGACTTAGTTAAAGAAGTGACTGACTTAAATAAAACGATCACTGGACCTAAGGCTGCTCATCCTGAGCATGCTGAAAATGGAAAAAGTTGGATTGATCGTACCGGAAAAGTACGTGGTCGGCCGTTGCATTATCCCTATGTAGGAACTGGTGCTGGTAATGGTCCTTTTGTGGAATTGGAAGATGGAAGTGTCAAATTAGATTTGATCAATGGCATCGGTATCCACCTGATGGGTCATGCTCATCCGCGCGTCATGAAAGCCGCTGTCCGAGGGGCTTTAAGCGACATCGTTAATCAGGGAAATTTACAGCCTAATCGGGAATACACCATTTTGCTGGAAAAAATCACAGCGTTGGCAGCGAAAAGAAGTCGTTTGAAATATGGTTGGCTATCAACTTGTGGAACTATGGCTAATGAAAGTGCGTTAAAAATTAGTCGACAAAAACATTCTCCTGCACGAATGGTTCTTAGTTTTAAAAATGCCTTTTCCGGTCGCTCTACAATGATGGCTGAATTAACAGACAACCCTGCCTACAAATCAGGATTGCCTGAATATCATGAAATTTTACGTAT
>JAYSSX010000603.1:0-3527 GCA_043720315.1 Pseudobdellovibrionaceae bacterium
GATGATTAAAACTAATTATTTGGAACGATACAGAAATGAATGGGACCCAACAGAAATTGATTTGACGGCGACTCAAGTCGCGAAGGGTGCCATTCGGTATGGAATGCTAAGGCAAGACACCGCTAAAAAGATTATTTTTGATTTAAACGAGTGGTTAAAGTTAGACGGTGAAAGTGGACCTTTCATTCAATATTCTGTGGCCCGAATCCATTCCTTATTAAAGAAATTTGAATTTAATGCAGCTGAATTGCAAAACGTAGATCTGCTGCTTCATCCCACCGAGCATCGCCTGTTGCAGAAGATGGCTTATTTTAACAATAATGTCCTTATGTGCGCCCAGCAGAACAAACCTTCTAGTTTGTGTACTTATCTTTACGAGTTAGCAAAATTATTTAATCAATTTTATCACGATTGTTCGATTGGCAACGCCGAGACTCCACAGTTGAAAATGGCCAGGCTGTTGCTGAGTTACGATGTCTCTGCAGTTTTAACTGAAGGTTTGTCGTTATTGGGTATTCCTAGTGTTCAGCGAATGTAAGTCTCACAAAAAGTTTCCAATTCGGGAGGGAAAATGCAGCATCTAACGAAGAAGAATAAAGTGTTTATGCTTTTGTCGGGCTTTTTTATTACGAATGCTATAGTGGCCGAACTGATTGGAAGCAAACTTATCCAGGTAGGCCCTTTTGCTATGAGTATCGGCGTTATTCCATGGCCAATCGTTTTTGTCACAACCGATTTAATTAATGAATACTTTGGAAAGGAAGGCGTCAAGCGCCTGACCTATATTACCGTGGGACTTATTATTTACACTTTCTTTTTACTATTTTTAGCTATGATGGTTCCGGCGGCGCCTTTTTCTCCGGTTCAAGCCGAACAATTTAATGCGGTCTTTGGTCAATCAATGTGGATTATTGCGGGTAGTATTTTGGCCTTTATGTTAAGTCAGCTGATCGACGTATTAGTTTTTACTTTTTTGAAAACCAAAACATCGGGTAAAATGTTATGGCTGCGCGCAACTGGTTCAACAGCCATCTCGCAATTAATAGATAGTTTTGTAATCATCGGCGTAGCCTTTTGGTTGCCAGGAAAAGTGCAGACTTCTGATTTTTTGAACGTTGCTTTTACCAATTATTCTTACAAGTTTTTAATTGCGATTGCCGCCACGCCGGTGATCTATCTAGTGCACAATCTAATCGATAATTATTTAGCTGACGAAGCACATTTAGGATAAACTGCGCCAAAATTGATTTTAATTTCTCACCGTGCGATCTTGGATTTCCTTCATTAAAAAATGTGAGAATGACAAGGCCGTAATTGCCGGCGCAAAAATATTTGCGAACGGAATAAAAAAGAATAAAGCGTTTATAAAACTTAAAATGTATAGAAGAGTTCCATTTTGTTTGATGATTTGTGCCGTCACAGCAGGTTCTGAGTATTCAGTGAGGACCTCATGGCAAAACATATTTTTATTGATGATCGTTGTTAATACCAACTGCACAATAAGAGCAAAAAACGGAATGAAATAAAGTGGTAAAAAACATATCCATACAAAGAAAAAATAAATGGTCATTCTCATCGCTTTTAAAAAGGCGGCAAAAAAATGATAATTTTGATTCCCACTGATTTGAGAATAGTGCTTTTTCTGAGTGTAGAGTACGGCGAGTGGCGTGACGACCAGCGAACTGACGATAATGACCATCGTATAAAACAAGACAAAAAATAACGACACCGAAATTATGAGCGCGGAAAAGAAGATCAAGTTGCCAATTTGATCCTGCGTTAAGGTCACTGAAAGTTGCGCCATAAACTTGATAAAAAAATCGGCGTTAAAAAAAAGGCTAGTTAAGGTATTGAAGTAATTCCATAGCGAATGAATAAAATAAACCACAATCGAGACACTTATAAGTATGGGGGCAAAAAGCATCATCCAGACCGTAGGGGAAGCAAAGTCGGCAAAAGCTTTTCTTAGGGCAGCAGAAACTTTTCTCATGCTCCATTTTTACTTATTTTAGTTTTGCCCGCAAGTCCAATTCGGCTTAGACTGGGACTATGTCATCAATCATAAATAAAACTGTATTAGTAACCGGAGCTAGTTCCGGAATTGGATTAGCGGTCATTGAAAAACTTTTTTCTGAAAATTATCAGGTGGTCGCTACCGTTCGGAGCGAATCAAGTAAACAAGAATTGCTGCGCAAATTTAAGGACATCAGAGTACTTTTGTTAGATTTTCAAAAGCCTTCGGACTTTGCGAATGCTTTTTCGCAACTGCGAACCGAATACGGCATTCATCAACTTTACGGAATCGTAAATAATGCAGGCGTGGCAAACGGTGGGCCTTTCCTTTATCAAGACATGTCTGAGATCGAAGAAATGATACAAGTGAATTTAACCTCGCTGATCTTGTTTACGCATCAAGCGCTTCCGTTTTTAATGGCCGCAGGAAATTCACGGATTGTGAATATCTCTTCGATAAGTGCTGTTATGTGTACTCCGTTTTTGGCGGGATATGCGGCTTCGAAAAGTGGAGTAGATGCCTTTTCAGATAGTATCCGTAAGGAGCTGGCAATGTTGGGTATTAAAGTTTGTGTAGTGGCTCCGGGTTCTATTAAAACTCCGATTTGGCAAAAGGGTTTGGTGTCGGTCGGCGAAAAATACAGCACAGGCCTGTACGGAGCTGGGGTTCAAAAATTTATGAAATTTGCAAAATTTGAGAGCGAAAATGGACTAGAGGCGTCTGTTGTTGCAGAAGACGTGTTCCATGCGTTGACAGCAAAGAATCCAAAAATCAAATATTTTCCTGTCCCGCGAAAACTAGTTAGTTTCCATATTCCACTTATGCTCCCGAAAGTTCTTAATGATTTTTTAATGAAAAAGGCGCTGTTTTTAAATCCTCCGAAGGAAAAAAGATGAGAAACTTATTTTTTATATTTGCGTTTGTGCTCTTATTTCAGCAGCAAAGCCAGGCCAATTGGTCTATGAATTTGGGCTATAACAATCCACCTTCTGCGACAGTAGGTTTAAATCTTATGAATGTTTGGACCAATTGGGGTTTCGAATTGGGATTGGGTTCGGCAAAAGTCGAGGATAAAAATGATTCTAATGTTAATGTGAGCGTTTTAACCGGTGACGTGGATTTCAAATATCTTTTTGCGAACGGTGGTTTTCGACCTTATTTACAATTAGGTACGGCGTATGCGATCGGTGCAAAAGATAATGCGGCCAGTTTAGGTGTGGGCGGTTCTGGTTACGGTGGTTTGGGATTTTTTGCTATGGGAAGTAAGTTCTATGCTTATGCTAGTTATAACACGGGATCGTTTATTCAGTTTGGTATAGGAATGGACATTTAATGAAAACCGGTCTGTTGCACGAAACAGTTGGTGAAACTCCATTAATAAAAATCAAATCCCTTTCTGATAGAACCGGCTGCGAAATTTTCGGTAAGGCCGAATTTTTAAATCCAGGTGGAAGTGTTAAAGATCGCGCCGCCTTAGGAATAATTACTGACGCGGAAAAAAGCGGAAAATTAA
>JAYSSX010000604.1:0-2918 GCA_043720315.1 Pseudobdellovibrionaceae bacterium
AATATTCTTTCAATTTTTAAAGAAGCTAAAGAATATCCAACGTTTTTAAAAATACGACAGGCCATTACAGACCCAGCAAAACTTCAAGCACTGGCTGACAGGGGTGATAATCCACTTTTGCAAGAGTGGGCGGTCGAATTTTTAAATACGGGAAAAGAGACGCGAAAAGAACAGGTCAGCGGCCTTCTGGGGAACCTTGGCTATTTTACTTCGGGCGAAGTTGGGTCGTTGTTCAATACAGAATTTCCGACGATTAACATCAAGCAGATTATGGACGAAAAGCTTATTGCATTTTTTCAGCTTCCGGTTTTGAAATCACCGATGCTTGGAAAGGCCGTGGCGAAGATGGTTTTACAAGATATTCAAAGCAATGTTTCTGCTCGTCATGCCAGTGGCAAAGAAGATCACCCGTTTGTAGCGGTTTACTTAGACGATTTTACTGAGTATCTGACGAAATCATTCGTTAGCGTTCTTAATAAGTCCCGCAGCGCCAATGTCGGAGTAACATTTGCACATCAGGCCGTCGGCGATCTTGAAGGTTTGGGGCTCGAAGTAAAAAATCAAATCCAAACGAACACAAATCTTAAAGTTTTTATGAGAACAAATGAACCAGCATCAGCTGAATACTTCTCGAAAACGATAGGTACAAGACAAACGCAGAAGATTACTAGCCGTCGGAAGCAAGGAATTATGGGCTCTGAAGTTACTGGTGACGGCTCAATTCGTGATGCTGAAGAATTTATGGTTCATCCGAACGTATTCAAAAATGAGCTTGGGCGTGGTGAGGCCATTGTCATTTTGCCACACGAGAAAGGTTCTAAGTCAGTTCATGTTAAATTCGGAATCCGTAAAAATTTAGAGGCAGTCGGTATTCCCAAAGTCTATAAAGCTGATCCGGAGCTTTTAATAATTAAAGATTTGGCTGCCAATTCTCAAAGTAATGACGAAATCAAAGATGACTATGACCAAAATATTACGACTCTAGCAGCAAGTAAAAATCTTAAAAATAACATCGAACAAAAGGAGGCCCGCCAATGAAATCAATCATTCTACTTTTAGTTACAATCAATTTAATGTCTTGCGCAAATTCAACAAAGTGCCCTAACGCCGAAGGCTTTAATCCAGTCGTCGAAAAACCAAGTTGTCGTGTGCGAATTCGAAATACATTTTTTGCTGACCAGCTATCGCCCGATATTAAGGAAAAAATGAAACAGGGACAGCAGCTTGAATTTGTTTGGGTACCAACGGCGCAAAAGGGACCATCTATGATTCCGGCACACTTTGAAGTTAAAACTGTACTTGGTGAACAGTTATGAGTTTTGCACAAGAGCCCAAAGCCATTCAAAAGGCGTTGCTGGTGGCGTCGAAATTTGGTTTTTTGCGGAAAGAAACATTTTGGAATTACTTAACCACACCGAATGTCAGTTATAAATATGATCTTTGGAATCATCTCATGGCATCGGGCTATCTAGCCGAATACAACCGAATTGGCGTTTCAAAGAATTATTATGGGCTGTCAATAAAGGGCGCCCGGCTTTTAGGTGACTTAGGTTATCAGTCAGTTGCGAAAGCTCATCCTCTTCATTTCGAGCACGATGAGATCATTTTAAATTTTACGTTAGCCTGCGAAAGAGACGGTTTAATAAATGACTCGTGGCAAACTGAGCGAGTTGTAAAGCACTTAAGCGCGGTCGAACAGATTAAATTGACTGGATCGGTCTTAGAAAAAATTCCCGACCTTATTTTTCAACCAAATGTTGAAAAGAGAAAATATTTCTTCGCACTAGAAGTCGAAAGGACTAGAAAATCAAAAAGTAAATATGACGCTTTTGTTTTAGCCTACAGTCGTCATAAAAATGTGGGATTAGTATTGGTGGCCTACAAGGATGACTACATTAAAAGATCAATTCTTGAGTCCATGAGACGGCTCGGCTATCACCAAGGCTTACAACCAATCGGGTTCTGCAAAATTTCAGACATGATAAGTCAGCCAAGTAATTTTGAAATGACAATCAATTCAGAAAAAATTTCCTTCAAAGAATATATAGAAAATTTAAAAGCAATCGTCGCGAAACGACCAGAAAAACAACCAGAAATTCATTCTGGAAAAAATTCTGGCAATTCCAACGAGGCTGCATGAGCTTAGTAATTGATTTTCAAACAGAATACGGAAGAGACCCACCCAACCTACCCCCCTCCTGCGGTTCGTTACCACTCCCCCCCAACGAGTTGAGAGGAAGTGGTAACGAAACGGGGGGTAGGTTGGGTGGGAATGAAGGTAAAAGAATAAATAAATAATAACAATTAATATAGAGGAGGTAGGGGTATGGAGGAGAATAAGGAAAAAATAGATCAGGAAAATAATATAAAAATAACTGTGACGAAAGAAGCTGGTGAAATCTTGGCTGAGCTGGTTGTGAAAGCGAATGAAGGTTTTGAAGGTGGTCGAATTAATCGACAAAATCTAGCAAGCTTTATTGTCGAGAGATTTAAAGCAAGTTTTTCTGACAAGGATTTAGTTCAGTTAAGGCAACTGCATTACGATGACGCAGCCATGTTAGAAGCTATGTATCGTAAAATGAAAGAAACAGGAGAAGTGCCTGAATTTCTTCGCGATGCTTTGCGGAAACAGTTTCAAGTTGCTGACGAAGCGCCTAAAAAGGTTAAGAAGGCGTTGACTAAAGAGTTCATCAATGATGAACTCAGAAAGCAAGAGGATGTTACATGAAGGGCTCGGAATTTAAAACAATCAGGGAACAGTTACATCTAACCCAAGATGAGTTGGCCGAGGTTCTTTGCCTTTCAAGCAAAACGGCTATAAGTAATATCGAAACTGGTTTTAGGAATCCAAGTCTGCTTACAACTGTTCTTATGCGTCTATTGTCAGACCTTCCAGTAAAGCGATCTAAAGAATTGCA
>JAYSSX010000605.1:0-7226 GCA_043720315.1 Pseudobdellovibrionaceae bacterium
GTGAATGGCTACCTTTTGAAAATTTTGAAGCATATCAAATACTTAGACCAAGTGCTCTATTCAAATATAACCTTGGTATTGTAGTATAAAACGCAAAATAAAGTACTACACAATATAAATGTTTTGAAACACAATAACCTAATGTAGATGAATGGAGTGAATATGGACTTTCAACTTCCGAAAAAAGAGCTCACAGACGAAGGTATTTTAGATCCTCGCGCGAAGACTTCTTTACGTATGATTTATGAAGCCCAAAAAGAGGTGATTAAACGTCAGATCGGTGATCTGGAGGGGGCAAGGGCCACCTTAGGATTGTCGCAACGGAAAATGGCACAGCTTTTAATGGTTGATCCCAGCGCCTGGACCAGGTGGAATCTTAGTAAAGAGGGGGCCCCTCCGCATATTTACCGGGCTTTGCAATGGTACTTAACTATTCATGAAAAAATCCCCGGATTAACGCCCCATTATTTCATCGAAAAAAATGTCAGTTTTAAGACTGAAAACTTTGAGAAAAGGATCAATCAGCGATTGGAAGAGCATACTTATGCAATAGATCAACAGAATGGCGAGTTGAAGAATTTAAACCTGCAGTTGGAAATTAAGGTAAAAAACCTAGAAAATTCTGTAAAAAATAATCGCATCGGTGCAATGATGTTAGGTATAGCGACATTAATTTTAGGTTTTGCGTTAACACGACTCTTATTTATGCAGATGAGGTAATCATGAAAAAGGTGACTTTTGTAATATCAGATTTACTGGTGTGGGTGGCAATTACCACTTCTGTTAGTTCTTGCGTCAGTGTTTTCCGGCAGCCAGCTGGGGTCAAAGATGTTCAAAAATTGCAGTTTAATTTGTACGGTGAAAACTAATTGGAAGCTTCTTCTTATAAGTACGAATTGCTAGTACTATAAATTTTAATAATTGTAGTGAAATAGAATCGAACGCCGCATTTTCAAAAATGACTTATTCGGATGCAGTATGGATGATCGATCAAATCGCAGCGGTCAGCGAAAATCAGTTGTCGATGGCCTTAGCAGCTTCTGGACTTTCGGCAGTGGATTTTTTGTTGGCTAGAGAAATGCTGATCTCTGTTCGTCAAAACATCGTTGAAAATTTTGGTCTGAAAGAAAAATACTCCAGCCTATTCCGACCTATCAATAAGAAGCCGAACTTCATGTCAAACTCCGATCATTTACAGATACTTTTATCAAATGGGAAAACATTTCAGTTTTAAAATCGCGGCATTGATTTGGTGAATGGACAGCTTGTGAATTTAAAAGCGCCGACTCGTTATTAGCCACTGTCTTGATTTGATATAGTTTTCATTTTTTCATTCAAGTAATCCGTCTCATATTCGGCCACAAGAGTGGCTCAAATAATTTGAGGGCCTTTAGCCTGCCCTAATTGATCCATTCTAATTTTCAAGTTCACCTTCTAATTGACCGAAAAGTTCTTGTTAGTTTATCAAGGAGACCGTATGTATTTGAGTCATCGAAATTTGATAGTTTTTGTTCTTTTGGCAACAGTCGTTTTTATAAACGCTTGCACGAGGGCAGAAAAGGAAAAGTCGGCAGCGAGTTTTTCCATTCCTGTAAAAATGACCAAGATGTTGAAGGGTGATTCTTCAACAGTGAAGCGATTGGACTATTCGCTGAATTATGTAGCCTTAAATATTACAAGCTCTGGAATGGCTGACATTTTTTGCGCTTATGATTACGAATTTAAAAAATCACGTGGAGAGTGCAACTTTAAGTCTGAACTGGACGGAAGCCTTTCGGTACAACTAGAAATTACGAATGGAAGCAATCGATTATTTCAAGTGGTTACCGCCAATCGCGACGATATGGATCCGAATGGCTCGATGACATTTTACTACGCAGATAGTTTGGTAAGTTTAAGTGGTTCTGATGTTTCCGTTCCACTGACGTTAGAAGAACTGAATGGCGGAATATCCCAGTCTTCAGGTCATATTTCGGGACGATACATAACTGGAGGAACCGTTAATAATCCGGTCGGTCCTACTGGGATCATGGAATTAAAATTAAAACCTAAAGATGGTAAACCTGCTGTCATAATTCAGCAAACTGAAATGTATTCTGGTTGGTTTCAAGCTTTTGGTTTAGAATCTACGGCTTTTGAATATAGCATTCGTCCAGCGGGACAGGCAACAGCGCCGATTTTGATGTTTGGTAGGCCAATGAAAAAGGTGGACTTCGTTGCCCTTAGCGTTGGTCTAAATTTAAATACTAAAGTTCAAAATAAAGGCATCGAGGCTTCGGCAGCTGGCGGCGCAGCTATTGCTATCTCCACTGGAAATAACGGCGGAAATGAATACGAAGTCGTTGGTTTCTATGCTCATTCTTCAGCGATTAATGCATTACTTGTTGGTAAGGTCACTACAGCGACAGGTTCTTGCGCATCAGTGGTTGGAAAGACGGCTTTTGAAAACTGTATGTCTTTTCAGGATCATTTTCAGGGCCCATTTAAAGCAGTGGATTCCTATGGAGCAATGTTAGGTTTCGCAGGCGCATTTCCATCTCCGACAAATGTGACATGGAGTCTACTTCCAGGTATAGTGACCGCAGACAATTCCGTAATCGACGGAATAACGGTTTTACAGGCATCATCTGATTTAGATCCTGATGATCGCGATAAATTATTAATGGACAGGGCTTTCAACTGTGAAGCTTACAAAGCTTTACCTGGTGTTGTGGCAACTGAAATTGCATCAAACGTAACTACAAAATTGTTTACCCCTGGACTTGACCAAAGTGATATGGATTTGCGTCCGATTGCTATATGTCCTCGTAAGGGCGGGAAATTACGTTCATCTGCTGTTACTTTTCCTGATTTTAATGATCATGGTGGAGGTGGCGGAGGTGCCAGCGGTCCTTACTTAAGGATCGAACTAAATTATTCACAAGTTAATATGGACAAATATGTAGTTGCCAGTAACGGCTGTTACCCAGTGAATATTGCTTCCTATGTTGGGTATGGATCACCTATGCCTTCCAGCGAAAATTTAGTTATGGATCTTAGTGCGACTTGGGGAACTTTCCACTATGACTCTAATTGCGCAGACTCTCCCGCGTCTCAGCCAACTTCGGTGAATATTCCTATTGGCTATCAAAGCAATATGCGTCCGCTTTTTTTCCAACCGACAGCAGCGGCATCAATTAATCAGGTATTTACCTTAGCTAATTACGATACCACTGTGGATGCATACACTTACCAATCAGACTACAACAAAGTTGATATCGTGGTTCCTGAAATCACTTATCGCGGGCCAACTCAAGTTGTGCAAAACCTGTGTTACGAAGGTACTATGTCGTTGGAAATTCCCGGAGGCGGAAGTTTCCCTTATGCCGGAGGCTCTAAGTCACTTGGGGTTAGTGTCAATAATTCAGAAATAATAATTTATAATACTAGGTCAGATTGCACCGGAAGTATTAATCCACAGACGTCTATTGGCATTACGGTTATCCCGGGTTCAGGAAACGGGTTTCAATTTTCCTTTAAGAAAATTGTTTCCTCTATGCATAATATAACAGGTTTCGACCCGGCGGCTATTTTTACCAATAAAACATTCGGTGTCTCTATTGGATCAGGAACATCAACTCCTGCCAAATATCGAATTAGCGGTCCAACAAATATGGAACTAGGGGCTTGTTACGCCTTCAAAATTGAATCCGTAAACGATAGCAATACTGTCGTTCCGGCAAAAGATGCTTTGTTGGTTGCTTTTGATCCAAGCCCCTTCGGAGAATTCTATTCCAATGGATCTTGTAGCGGTTATGAAAACTTTTCGTATACGATAATGCAGAATTATACGGAGACGATGTTTTTTTACAAGCCGATTAAAACCGGGAATGCGATTTCTTTCCCTATGCCTCCCTCTGCCAATACATTACCAGTCGGTTCAAACCCTGATCGAGTGGTTACTTATCCTCTGGCAAATTCTCCTTATGGTGCTTATCTTGAAATAGTGCGGCCCAAATACCCGCAGTCAAGAAATGGCGCGGCCGAAGTTATCCTCGGTTCACACCAATTTCCGTATCCTGTGCATTTCGTGATCCCTTCCGATGCCAATGTGTCCTGCTCGACTGACTATGGCGCTACTTGGAGTGATTGCGGTGGTCAATTGCACGCAGACACTAAGGTTTACGACTTCCGCTATTCTGACTTTACTAATTACAACAAACTTCGGGTTTCGCGTGGTGGAAATCAAAAAGACTACGAAGTGCAAGATTTTTTCAAAAATGTTGATCATAGAATTTGTGATGAAGTTCAAAGCAGTTCGGCTAATTTTACAATGATCAATTCCAACTCAGCCATTCAAGCAGCCACAACAGTTTGTTTTGGTAGTGGGACCGGTCCGTCTTCATTTTCTAAAGGAGGGGGTGCCGACACAAGTTTGGCATTAGGTGCAGCAAGTAAAAATCTAATCGGATATATTGATTTTTCGACGGGGGACTTGACTACTACTTTTGTAGCTGCCCCATCTTTAACTTCTGTAGATGCTAGCAGTATGAGTGGTAATACAGTTCTAATAGCAAACTTCAAATTCCAGCTAAATCCAGCAGGATCCGTGGGTATCGGAGCGACAGGCAATCCTTCAGGTCTTATCGAAAGTCGCGGCAATCTGTATGATGGCGGTAATACTCCTACTCAATTTTCGGCTGTTGATATAGGTGCAGGTTACGGTGGACTGATTTTCCATTCTAGACTGGATATCTTTAAAATTGTCGCCAATGCTTCTGGTGCAGTTGGTTTAAATCTTAATCGTGCTATGCATGAAATCTCGCAAGCATCGTTTACACTTATTAGTACAGCTTCTGAATTAGCGAAGGGAATTACTGTTTTGAATGCTTCGGGTAATACCACGGCTACGACAGTTACCATCTCTGATTCTAAATTCACTGGTTCCGGAAATTTTATTTACGTCGAGGGGGATACTGTGGCTAGTTCAAATTGGCCTACCATAGATATTTCGACGTCAGAGTTTAACAATGTTAACACGCATGCCCTGGGTTACTCATTGTATTTGAAAAATTCTTTTGCCTTTCAGTTTGCAGGGAACAAGGTATTTCACTCAGCTCCTGTGGCCTCGGTTAAAATGTATATGGATGATATTGATGGCCGCGCACAGAATGTGACTTTTTCGAATAATCGTTTCGTAAACAGTACTGATCAGAGTTCTATTTTGTTTGTAACTGATTACGGAAATTTAAGTAATTTTAATATGCTTAGTAACCAGTTTGTTAAAGCAACGGGTGGAGGCAGCACGGCCAAGGCCATTAATTTTAACGTAGCAGGTGGTGGAGATACTTATTTCGATGTTTTGTATGGGCCAGGCGATGGAAAGAATCTATTTTGCGGAGTTTCAGGCTCCGCAACATGGGCCCAATCGTATATAGGTAATACTATTTACTCTTCAGGTATGGAGTTTATTCCGCCGGCGGTTTCAAACACAGCTAGTGCTACTCAACGTGTTTGTACCCACTAAAACCACGGTACCTCTATATTTTCGGTGTCATTTAGTAGCAAAGGCAAACTTTAGTAGTTTGCCTTTTTTTTGCCCAAAAGCAGTCCAATTATCAGGATTTCGTTAAGCACAGCGCCGTATTCTTTTTTTGCCTGTCTCAGGGAGTAGTGCTAGTTTCCTAGTGCTCTTATTCTATTTTGGGTTTACGAGCATTTTAGTCAAAACAGAAGCAGGTAAAAAAATGATGACGTTTGAAATGATCGAAAAACACGGTGGACATGAGCAAGTAATTTATTGTCACGATAAAACAGTGGGATTAAAGGCGATCATCGCTATCCATAATACTTCGCTAGGCCCTGCTTTGGGTGGCACTAGAATGTGGAATTATAAAACCGAAGAAGAAGCATTAATCGACGTTTTGCGACTGTCAAAAGGCATGAGCTACAAGGCTGCAGCGGCAGGATTAAATCTTGGCGGCGGAAAAGCGGTTATCATCGGCGACCACAAAACCCAAAAAACCGAAGGATTATTTCGAGCATTTGGCCAATTTATCAATTCATTAAACGGTAAATATATTACCGCCGAAGATGTGGGTACTTCTGAAAAAGACATGGAGTACATTTACATGGAAACTCCATTTGTAACTGGAATTCCTAAGGATTTTGGTGGTTCTGGTGATCCTTCTCCTTATACGGCGCATGGTGTACTGATGGGAATAAAGGCATCGGCCAGCGAAAAGTTCGGAACACATGATCTTAAAGGAATGCGCATAGCGGTTCAGGGTTTGGGAAATGTTGGCACAAACTTAGTGAGTTACCTCGTTAAAGAAGGCGCTAAAGTGACAGTGACTGATATTGATAATGAAAAAATTAAAAAACATGTTGATCAATATAGAGTCGAAGCAAGCAGTCCTGAGCAGATTCTTTTTACTGATTGCGACATTTTGGCGCCGTGTGCAATGGGCGCTGTCGTCAATGATCAAACTATTAGCAAATTGAAATGTAAAGTGGTGGCTGGTGGAGCAAATAATCAGTTAGCCGAAGCGAGACACGGTGATCAATTGCGTGAACTGGGTATTTTATATGCACCTGACTTCGTAGTTAATGCAGGGGGTTTAATGAACGTTTTCGTTGAATTAGAAGGCTATACTTCAGAAAGAGCTTTCGACAAGACAAAAAACATTTATGACAACGTGAAAAAGGTTTTCCAAATTGCAAAACGTGATAACATTGGAACCCATACAGCGGCAGATCGTTTGGCAGAAGAAAGAATGAAAACGATAGGTCAGTTGAAACAAAGGCACCAGGGTAAATCTTCAAGAGCTTTTACGACTCTTAAAGAAGTAAATAATAGATAATCAAGGAAGAATCGATGAGCAAAAAACTGACTAAAGACCAAATTAGAAATCCAGATCAACTAACGGCACAACTGCAGAAATCCTTTAACTGGTCCGTAGGGCACAGTAAAACCGTACTGGCTTTAGTGGCTGCGTTTTTAGTTTTGTGGGGCGGATACGCTTTATATGCTGGAATTTCCGAAAGTAAAGAGCAGAAAGTTCAAGAAAAACTTTATATTGCTGAAAAAGATTATTTAACAACGAAGCAAAATTTTGAAGATGCTGAAAAGCCAGATTTAGCTGCTGATGACAAAAAAGCAAAATCAGAACCTAAAAAAGAAACAGCAAAAGTTAAATCAACCGGCGATCTTCAAAAAGATTACGGACCTTCTTTGGAAAAATTTA
>JAYSSX010000606.1:0-2992 GCA_043720315.1 Pseudobdellovibrionaceae bacterium
GTGCCGACAAATTTAAAAAGTCAATTCGCTTAACGCAAAGGTTAGCTGGTAGTAACCACCTAATCCTATTTATTTTATGGAGACTGCTTCAATGAAAACTTGGATGGCAAAAAAAGAAGAAGCTGAGAGAAATTGGTGGATTATCGATGCTACTGATAAAACAGTGGGTCGCGTAGCTACAAGAATCGCTGATCTATTACGTGGAAAACACAAGCCTACTTACACACCTAATGTAGACAACGGAGATTTCGTTGTTGTTATCAATACTGATAAAATGCAATTATCTGGAAGCAAGTGGGACACTAAAAAGTACTACAGACATTCTCGTTTTTTCGGTTCGATGAAGGAAAAAACAGCAGCACAAATGAAAGCAGAAGACTCTGGTTTCATTATGAGTGAAGCGGTTCGTGGTATGTTACCAACTAATCGTTTAACTTATGGCTTGATTCAGAAATTAAAAACATACAAAGGTCCTGAGCACATGCATGCTACTCAGAAACCTCAACCTGCTAACGTTTAATAAGGAAATTTGTAATGGCAACTGAGAAATTTTTCTATGCTACAGGAAGAAGAAAAACAAGTGCAGCGCGGGTTTTCTTAAAACCAGGTTCTGGCAAATTAGTTATCAATGGATTAAAAGCCGACGAATATTTGCGTCGTATGCAATCTAAAATGGTTATCTTACAACCTTTTGATGTTTTAAATCAGAATGGTAATTTTGACGTTAGCATCACTGTAAAAGGTGGCGGTGAAAATGGTCAAACCGGAGCGATTCGTTTAGGAATTTCTCGTGCGTTGACTGCTTTTAATGCAGAGTTCAGAGCAACTCTTAAAAAAGCCGGATACCTTACTCGTGACCCAAGAATGGTTGAGCGTAAGAAATACGGTAAACATGGCGCTCGTAGAAGCGGTCAGTTCTCTAAACGTTAATCGTTTTTTCTCCTATTGGGGAAAACGTTTTAAAATTAAAATTTGAAATTAAAACCCGCTGCAAACAGCGGGTTTTTTTGCTTAGTCACTTTAACTTCGGAAATTTTGCGATAATACAGTCCTTCATTTTGAGACTTTTTAAGTGCCACAAATTTAGGCTCTCAAATTGCAGAACATAATTATTCCAAAATATGTGGGTATATTTTTATACTATTTTTAGTTGCAGATTTGTAGCTGGAGGAAAAAAATGAAAAATTTTAGAGGACTATTTTTATTAGCAGTACTAGTTGTGTTAAATGCGTGTGGCGGTGGCGGCGGCGGTGTGACGGCTCCTGGTCCGTTTCATCCTGGGCAATCAGATCAGGAATTTTTAGACAAAGCCAATGCTTTTATAAAGCAAAAATCAACAGAACTAGGCGTTCAATTATCGATCGCAAAGTTAAACACAGACCAAAAGGCGGGATTTATTGTCGTCCATAACCCAGCTAAGAACAACGACAGTGTTTACAATATCAACGGAGCTACATGTGAATATTGTAGTATGACTGTCCTTGGTCAAGTCGATAAAGGATCTTTTGGGTCTACATTTACATCTACCTTTACAATTTATTCTGGTTCTCCAGTTAAAAAAGATGGTGATAGTTACTATTATTATACAGACTATAATACTGGTAAGTATCAAGCGGATGATAAGGGTTATTTCAAAGAGGTCGTTTATGATGTAACTGTTCGCTTTGAAGAAGTCAGCGGCGGCACCAAAGACTTAGAAGCAGCCTATGCAAGCAGACAAGATCAATTGATCGAAGCAAGCTCTGAAAACATCCAAGCATCTTTTGGTTTAAGTGAAGAGAAAAGTTTGGATTTGGCTAAGATGGTTTACAATATTAATAAAAACCAATCTAAAAGTTTAACCATGCAGGAACTTAATCAGTTTTCAAAGGAACTTTTGAATTTATCAATGGACGAATTGAAGAGTGCTTCGCAAAGTCCGAACTCAAATCAATCAGTTCTACTTTTAGAAAAAGCCGCGAAAGCCAACAACATTAGCTCTGAACACATGAAAGCAATCATTCAGGATTTGTTCTAATTTCGAAATTAATTTGATATTAAGGGTAAGCTAAGATTTGACGATTTTGGCACCTTTAACATCTGCTTGACCTGGGAAATCAGCCGTGAGAGCAGTAATCCAATCATTAGCATTGGAGTTTTCCATGAAATCTATTTATTCAGTTTTAATTTTATTATTGGCATTTTTAAGTGGTGCCTGCAGTAAAAATTTCCAGCCGATTTCTTATGAGTCTAAACCCCAGGTCAAGGCCTCTGCTGACCTTTCTGATTCGTTTAAAGTGGTTCGTGAAGGTGAAATCAAAGATACTAATAATCAAGTCGTCATCGACATTAACCAGTACTATGTTCAAATCGCTAAAAATGCCTTAGACAAAGAATTTCTATTTATGAGCTCGGCCTTGAGTCAGTTTCCAACTCCAATGTTCAATGGCTTAAAAAGTAAAGTAGTTGCCTTTCAAAAATATCAAGAACGTCTCTATATGATGGAAGCCACACAAGGGCACATTTTGTCGGGGAATATTGCTGGGCATATTATTTTAACTAGCTTCCCAATTATAAGCGAAGATAGTGGTAGCATCACTTTTGATTTTAATTCTGGGATGTCGCAATTGTTTGTTCAAGGCGACTGGTTTACACAGGATTACGAAGGTTCTACTTTTATCCAAAAGATGCAGGCCGTTCCTGTTCGCGAAAGTTTCCTAGCCGAAGCTAAAATTTCTAACAATCAATTGGTTATTCATCAAATCGCGCAGCTACAACAAAGTGAAAACTTCAGTGCCAATGTAAACCCAGGGCAATCTTCAGTTGAAGTCAGATATTACCTGACTCCTTACAATCCAGATCGAACTTTTTTACCGGTTCAGTCCCCAGGTTTGGATAAAGTCGGTTTTTTTGAAGCATCACCCTTATTGTTAAATGATGGCAGTTCTTTGCTTTACGCTTCGAAACACAATAACAAAAGAACAATTACTTACGCGATTTCGGCGAATACTCC
>JAYSSX010000607.1:0-3895 GCA_043720315.1 Pseudobdellovibrionaceae bacterium
CAGGAACCGGTTATGCCGGTCAACACAATGGCGGAGCGGTTTACAGTCAACAAGATAAAAACAAACCTGAAAGCGAATTTAATCAGTGGTTCACTTGGGAAAATAAACAAGTTTTTCACGGATTCTTTTCCGACAATCAAGGTGCTGTGATTTTAGTCATCGACGGTGGACTTGATTTAGGTGACGGCGGTGGAATGACCGACATGGATGGTTCTTTATGGTTCAAAAACTTTGGAACTGGATACGCTAGTGCTTCTTCAGAAAAATGTTGGTTTGTTTGGATTGGTCCTTATGCCTGCCGAACTTTTAAAGTGGGCGATGAAGTAGTTACCAACTCGGCATTGTATCCTAAAGCCAGCGATGGTTATAAAAAATTGGGATCTTTCTGGGGACTGAAACGTGCAAAAGCGATTAGAAATTAATTATTAAAGAAAATGAATTTTAAAAAAGAGGTTTTTATGAAAACAATTTATCAGAACAAAGTAAAAGCGGCAGTCATAGCTTTATTGAGCTTGACCGTCCTTACGATGGTTGCCTGCAAAAAAAGTGGAAGAGGAAGCGCAACGACTGTTGCTAACACTTACGCTGTTGGTTGCAGTAACTGCTTTACAAGCTCGATGCTTCTTTTAGACGGAGTTTACACGAAATCATATGGTGATATCGTTGAAATGACTTTCGATTTATTGGGCGATGCGAGTGGATATGTTCAGGGACCGAATGGAACCGTGGTTCCAGGAACCGGAATTTATGATCAATTGGATGCAAAAGCTTTCTTAAGATATAGCGGAAAAGCATTGATTCATGGATATATGAATATCAACGATTACAACATTGGGACTTGTAATGCTCCTATTGGTGAATATTACTTCAAGCCGGTTGTAACTGGAAATTACCAAAACGGAATATTGACCTCCTCAAAAATGGAAGCCGTAAACGGTGCAACACGAATTGTCTTTAATATAGTCAGTGCAACTTTTTACAGCAGAACTGGCAACCCATCTGATATGTATACAGGATCAGGTCAAAACGGTGCTGGATTAAATATCACTGTAGAGAGTGTTAACGGCCAGGCTTGCGGTTATGCTCAAGTTGGTTTTGCTACTTACTAAGACAAATTCAGCCAAGAGTTTTTGTTGAGCAGACTCTGCATAATTAAATTTAAGTAAGTTTTTGACAGATTTTAACAGATAGGAATTTCGGCTAAACTAACGAAATTCCTATTTTTTTTCTTGCTAATATCTTCAATCCAAATTCTAATCTTTATCAATGTTACCACTATGGATTGAATTCTTTGATGATTTACAGCATGTCCGAGGTCGTTCTTTAAATACGATCATGGCTTACCGTCGTGACTTGGAACTTTTCATTCAGTTTAAAAAAGAATCCAATTCGATTTCGGCTTTCTATGAGTTTATGAAGAAAAATAAACTCTCGACCAGATCTCAGGCTCGGGTCATCTCTTCATTACGAACTTACTTTAAATTTTGTGAAAACCGCGGAATTCCGGCGCCTGAATTACGTGAACTACGTCCGCCTAAAGTTAAAGTGGGATTGCCACGGGCTTTGATCATGGATGAATTTCAGCGCCTTTTAGCTGCTTGTCATTCGCCGGATTCATTTAAAACTTTAAGAAATCAACTGACATTGATGTTGTTATTTGGATTGGGCTGTCGGGTCAGTGAATTGATTAACATCAATTTAGAAGACTATAGTGAAACCGAAAAATGGTTAAAAGTAGTTGGTAAAGGTAATAAAGAACGATTAGTTCCTGTGACGGAAGAATTGATGCTGATTCTTAATCAGTACTTAAAAGGTTCGCGCAATTACTTGGTTAAAGAAAAGACCAATGCCTTGTTGATTAATGATCGTGGACATCGTCCTTCTCGAGTAGATATTTGGAGATGGTTAGCCGCATGGTCGGCACGTGCAGGTTTTGAAGAACCTGTTAGTCCACATCGCTTCCGCCATGGTTGCGCAACGGCCTTACTGGAAGGTGGCGCTGATCTTCGTTCCATTCAAATGTTGTTAGGACACGCCAGTATCCAAACGACTCAGATTTACACGACGGTAACGACGCAAAATTTAGTTAAAACAGTTGAGGAACATCATCCTTTAGCTGAAATTATAGAAGTCGATTCCGATATTTGAATCCTTGATTCTCCAATGACATCCTGAATTTAATCATTCTGCTATTCACATTGCAGAAGTTTGTATTCATGAAATTAAAATCTTTATTCAGCGAAAATAATTCTTTAAGTGAAGTCGAACTGGAAATAAAATTGGTGCCTGGTTTGCCGAGTATTCATTTTTTGGGACTGCCTGATCAGCATATGAAGGAAAGCGCCTTCCGAATTAAGACCGCCCTCAAATCGCAAGGTTTTGATTTTCCTAAAACAAAGCAAATTTTGGTGAACTTGCGTCCCAGCCACATCAAGAAGAACTCTAAAGGATTGGAACTGGCTGTCGCGGTCGGCATTCTTATAGAGACTGGACAGCTACCCGAAACTTTGCAGGGATGTTTTTACGGCGAGCTATCTTTGGCCGGGGATATTTTCTGCCCGCCCGATCTTTCCATTGTTGGTGATTTAAAATTGGACGGAATTTATACCGGTGTCTTGGAACCTGCCGTGATTAGTTTTTTTCTTCCTCCTTCTAAAGTTGGCTTTTCTCTTTTTGTAGCGAAAGAACTGAAAACATTTTTAACTCCAGAGGTTTTATCAATAGTTCAGCCCTTACCTTTGAAATTTCAAAGGCCGCATCGATTTCTGGATTTTCATTTAACCGAAGAACAGGCTGAATGGTTAAAAGTAAGCGCCCTGGGTGCCCACTCGGTATTGTTTGCCGGTCCCAGCGGAACAGGAAAGACCACAGCAGCGCAAATGATTCATCAACTAATGAAGTTACCTACCCGTGAAGAAGCGGCGCAAATTCAAGGCGATGATGAAGAAAATCCTTTTTGGCGGCCTTTAATTGCGCCTCACCATTCTACGCCAAAAATGTCTTTGATTGGGGGTGGTAGTAAGGTTTTCTCTGGAGAAATTGTAAAGGCACATCGAGGCCTTCTCTTACTAGATGAATTCTTAGAGTTCGATAAGGATGTGATCGAAAGTCTGCGAAAACCAATGGAAAGCGAAAAAGTCCAAGTCAGCCGATTGGGAAAAACTCGAAACTATCACTTTGTGGCGCAAATTATTGCTACGACTAATTTATGTCCTTGTGGAGAATGGACTCCCGATATGAAAGAATTAAACTGCTCTTTAAGTATGACCCGTTGTCGCAGTTATCAAAGTCGATTCTCAGGGCCGATTTTTGATCGATTCCAAATGTTGGTATTTACAAAAAAAATGAAGAACCAGCTTAAAAAATTCGCTTTTGAAAGATTGCTGGACGCCGTTGAAGCTGGACGAAAATTTGCTGGTGAAAATAGGGGGCAGGCAGCCGGTAACGCAAACGTCGACCTAAAGGTTATTACCGAATCCATGGACAAATTTGCTTTAGAGAACTACTTTCACCTCAGTGATCTCTCTGAGAGACGCAAACAATCAACACTTCGCGTTGCCAGGACCATTGCCGACTTAGAACTTCAGCCTATCATTAAGGCAGAACATTTAATTAGAGCCAGTCAGTGGACTATTCTGAATCAAAATAAACTTCTCCGCTGGCACTGATTGACCAAACTGCTGAAAATGGGTAGTTTGGCTTCTCTGTTTACGGTAAATGACCGAGGTGACGTGGCCGAGGGGTTAGGCACGGCTCTGCAAAAGCTGTTACGGGGGTTCAAGTCCCTCCGTCACCTCCATTCATTCTCTCGAAAAAAACGCAAATTTCAAAATTATCAGTCGCATTAAGTACTTAACAACACGAACGACGCTGCACAAATCTTCGGAGAATATTT
>JAYSSX010000608.1:0-2812 GCA_043720315.1 Pseudobdellovibrionaceae bacterium
GTTGAAGATTCTAAGAATATTGAAGTCGCGACTTTTCGAAAAGATGGGGTTTATGAGGATGGCCGGCATCCCAGTTCAGTTAGTTTCTGTACCCCAGAAGAAGATGCGTCTCGTCGCGACTTTAAAATAAATGGATTATTTTTGGATCCGTTTACTTTTCAAGTTAAGGATTATGTAGATGGCCTAAGTGACGTAAATAAAAAACTAATTCAATGTATTGGTCAGCCGGAAAAAAGATTCCAGGAAGATTCCCTACGGATTTTACGCGGACTTCGTTTTGCGGCGCAACTGGGTTTTGGTATTGAAGAACAAACTTTTTTGAAAATGAAATCGCTGATGCGAAACTTGGAGAGAGTCAGCAAGGAAAGAGTTAAGGTTGAATTAGAGCAATGGTTAACTGGTGATCACCGAGATTCTAGCCTTGAGCGGTTTCAGAATTCCGGCATTTTAAAGACCTTGTTTAATGTTGATTGTCTTAATCCTTCTTACTTACAAAAAGGTGGAAATACTGATTTACAATGGGCTGGATTTATTTTGGCAGTGGATGGTCGTAAAGATTTTTCTGAAGAAGTTTTGTTCCATTATAAGTTCTCTAATTTGGAAAAGGAATCAATACGTGTATTTCGCAGTCTGCTTGCTTCCGAAGCAATCACCAAAGAAGAAGATTATATACTTTATCTAAAGCGCTGTTTTGAATTGCGAAATGGAGTCGAGTTTAGAAAATTCAGCCACTTGTTAGAACCCAGCTTTCAAACGTCCTTTAATGTAGTTATAAAAAATAAGGAGTGGTTGGACGCTAAAGTAAAGTCTCAAGACTTAATGAAGTTGTTTCAGAATAAAGATCTTGGTAATGCTTTGAAACTGGCCTATATTAGACAAATTGTTGATTTAATTTCTGACAAAGAAAAGTTGATTGAGATCGTATGCAATACTATGTCCCCTCGACCAAACGAAGAATCCTAGCTGGCTGTATTGATCAATTGATTATTATGATTCCTGCGGTTTTGGTTTTTTATCCCAATTTAAAAGCCTTATTCAATACTTCTGAAATTAAGATAAACATTTTTGTTCTTGCTGCTGTTGTATGCGCTCAGTTTTTGTATTTTTTCATGTCCTATTTGCTGGCAGAGGCGACGTTAGGTCAAAAACTAGTTGGACAAAGATTGGTAGCGGTTTCTGGAGAAAAGTTGGTAGGGGTCCAAGTAGCCATTCGGGTTTTATGTGATCAATTAAGTGTTTTTTTTAGTTATGGACTTTTTTGTCTTATTTTTTTTAGATTTGATCGGACTCATTTGTCGGATTGGTTGGCAGAGACCAAAGTAGTGCAAGATGAGGAGCGAAAGGTTCCGGCCGTTCGCCGTGCTATTGTTTGTGCTTTGTTGACCGGATATTTTTGTATCGACGGTTTTCATAATTTCTATAACATGGTTCACTTAACTGAAATTCAAGGAATTCATTTGATCTTACATGTTCCTTTGAAAAACCGCACAGCCATTAGTCTATCCCAGTAATTGAGACCTCAAGATAACTGGGAAAAAGGGCGATACAGTCATCGAGGTGCTGCCTTTTGAAAACACTTAAATTCCGGAAAAAAATCACGCAATCTCTTGTTTCGCGAGCAGCGCAGGTGAAAACTTATTTTAACAAGAGTCCCTTTGTTACCGCGCTGATTTTTATTTTTATTTCTTGGATGAGTTTTTCATGGTTTGTTTATTATTTTGAAAATCAATCTGAAGGACACAATATCACCAGCTATGGTGATTCAGTATGGTGGGGAATTGTTACTTTACTTACCGTGGGGTATGGCGATCGATTTCCTGTGTCGAATGAAGGTCGTTTGTTTGCGGGTCTTTTAATGATCTGCGGTGTTGTGGGTATTGCCATTGTAACCGCAAAAATATCATCTTATTTTTTAGAACGAGCTTTAAGGGAAAGAAGGGGATTTGTGGACACTCAATTATTGCAAAACCATTTTGTCATTTGCGGTTGGAAAGACGAGATGAGCGATTTCTTGTTGCATATCCTAGATGCCAACAAAAGAATTTCCGACAGTGACATTGTACTAGTGAACAGTGTCACTGATTCCGAAATTGAAAGTATGTTAGCCTTTCCTCGGTTGAAAAAAGTGAAAATTATTAAAGGTGACTTTTTTATTGAAGCTGTTTTAAAACGAGCGGCTCCTGAGCGTGCAGAAAAAATTCTTATCTTAGCCGATGCGACGCCCAATCAGGCGGGACAAATACCCACTATGACAGAAGCCGATGCGAGGACAATTATGACGGCGATGACTTTAAATAGCATTGCCAAAGGGACCCCGGTCGTTGCCGAAATTCTAGACTCGGCAATGGATCAGTATTTAAAATTGGCGCATGTGAATGAAATTATTTATTCACGCGATTATTCGAGACTTTTATTGGCGCAAGCATCTAATGGAACTGGGGTTTCAAATATTTTTCATGACCTTTTGAATCCTCATGCGCCTTTTTTCATTGCGACCGAATCTATTCCTGATGTTTATATGAATGGAACTTACGAGAATCTTCAAAATTTATTTAAAAAATCAAAAGCCAACCAAATATTAATTGGTATATTGGAAAACTCTGGGAACAGTCATGTGGCTAAGGAGAATGCGATTCGTAAAGCACAGCAGACTCCGGATATTTCGCAACTGGTGGCCAATCTTCAAGGCGTTAAGAATCTAAGATTTAATAAACCGATTTTTGGACCTACTCCTGAGTATGTAATTAAAGAAGGATCGATGGCGATCATTATAGATAATAGAGGTTCTAAAAATGTCTGAAATTGAGCGAGA
>JAYSSX010000609.1:0-2813 GCA_043720315.1 Pseudobdellovibrionaceae bacterium
TTACGCAAAGAAACCGATAATCTTTTTAAAAAGAATATTCGTTTTACTACAATTGGTGACCTTCACAAATTGCCAACTGAGCTTATTCAGTCAATTAAAAATACTGAAGAAGTAACAAGCGGCTGCACCGGAATGAATTTAGTATTAGCGATTAATTATGGATCACGGCAAGAAATTGTTTCTTCTGTTAAAAAATTAGCCGCCAAAGTCAGCCAAGGTCTTTTGACCGTTGACGAAATTAATGAAGAAAAAATCACTACTCACCTTCATACCGCACTAACTCCAGATCCAGATCTAATTATTCGAACTAGTGGCGAAGAGCGCCTTTCGAATTTTCTTTTATGGCAGGCCGCTTACTCAGAATTTTATTTTTGTTCAGAGTTATGGCCAGATTTCACCATTGATGCCCTGGAAAAGGCACTGCTTTCTTATGCTCAACGCCAAAGACGCTACGGCGGAATTGTAAGTAATGACCTCTTTAATCACTAGAGTAATTTCTGCACTCACAGCCACTATTATCATTTTAATTTCCTATTATTTTTTCGAACTAAACGCTCTAAAGGTACTTTGTTTTGTTGCGGTTAGTTTGGGAACACGCGAACTTTTAAGACTATTATTTGAACCCAAAGAATCAGTTTCGTTAAGAGCCCTATGTTCAGTGCTGGTTTTAGCCATTTTTTCAATTTCATCGTTTTTTCCTGAGTGGTCTGCTCTTTGTTTTTCACTAGGCAGTATTCTATTCGTATCTTGCGCGATGGTTTATTCGAAACGGTTTGACGACCTTCAGTCCCTTTCCTTGTTTGCTTCAAAAAGTATATTGGGATTCTTTTATTTAGGCCTCTTGCCTTCTTATGCCTTTCGGTTATTGCTGCTTCCTCATGGACTAGTATGGTTTGTGGGGATGTTAGCCATTGTTTTTGCAGGAGATACTTTTGCCTATATTTTTGGAATTCTTTGGGGCAAAAAGAAAATGTTGCCTCTGATTTCTCCTAAAAAAACGATCATGGGATCGTTCGGCGGTCTTTTCGGATCTATGTTGGCAGGTATTGGAATTGCCTTCTGGTTGAAGTCTGATTCCTATTTGTTTTTTTTATTGCTTAGTTTGGTCACGGGAATTACAGCCCAGTTAGGGGATCTTTTTGAGTCCCTTTTGAAGAGGGTTGCCAATAAAAAAGATTCAGGTTCTATCATGCCTGGACATGGCGGAGTATTAGATCGCCTAGATGGTGTCTTTTTTGCGGCACCCATCGTTTTAGCCGGAGCTGAAATTTTCGGAAAATTTTTTCAATCCCTGTTATAGAACATTAAATCCGAGCCCTAGGTCCTTAAACATCGCAGTAAAACATTTTGATTCATTAATTATTGTTTATTAATCGGAAAATTAATTACAATAACAAGATGGATTCAATAGTCGGTTTCATTCACAATGGTGTCTCAATTGCGGTTCCTTTTGTTATCCTTTTAGGGCTACTTATTTTTGTCCACGAATTAGGACATTTTTCAGTCGCTAAGTGGTGCAAAGTGAGAGTCGAAACTTTTAGTTTGGGTTTCGGTAAAAAAATTCTCCAGTATAAAAAGGGAGATACCGTTTATTGTCTTTCCTTAATTCCCCTAGGTGGTTATGTAAAGATGTTTGGCGATGAAGTCGGCGCTGTTTTGACTGAAGAAGAAAAGAAAATTTCATTTAATCATAAAAACGTTTGGCAAAGAATTGCTATTGTTTTAGCTGGTCCAATGATGAATTTGCTTTTTGCTATTTTCATTTATTTTGTAGTTGCGTACACAGGGGAAGAAATTCTTTCTTCTCGAATCGGTGACATATCGATGAATTCAGCTGCTTACACGGCAGGATTCCGTTCGGGTGATCAAATCTTCAAGATCAACAATCAAAAAGTTTCCACTTGGGAACAAGTCAGTGAATCTATCTTAGGTAGCCAAAGTAGAGAGATGATTTTTGAAGTGAAACGAGACAACACCCAGCAAACAGATATCATCAAGATTGTTCCTGAAATGAAGCCCAACAAGGATATTTTAAGTACAGAGCATTTGGTTCCTGAAGTCGAAGGCTTAAGTCCTTTTTCAAAATCTTCGGTAGTTGCAGTAGTACATAATTCATTAGCAAAAAAGTTTGGCTTTAAAACCGGCGACAGAATCAAAGCGATAAACGATAGAAATATAAAAACTTATCGTGAACTTGAAAATAGTTTGATTTCTTATTCTAATCAAGACCTAAAAGTTGATGTAGAAAGAATTGTAGATCTTAAAGAAGGCAAATTTTCCAATGAGACTATCCAGATTAAACCAATGAACATTGCCTCTTTAGAAGGAATGGGTTTTGAAAATCCTGAACTATATTTAGCGCAAGTACTTCCAGACACTCCTGCTGAAAAAAGTGGCCTAAAAGCTGGCGATAAGATCATTAAAATCAATACGGTCACTCCTACAAAATGGGAGGACATTCTTAATTCAATAAAGTCATACAGTGGAGAAGGTGTTCTCAATATTGAAGTTTCCCGCGAAGGAGAAACGGTTGCAGTTGAAGTTCAACCAAGACTGACTTCTCAAATGAATGCCCAGGGCGGAGAAGACAAACGTTACACTGTGGGTATCGTACCTATGGTGCCAGTTGCCTCAGCTCCCGATTTGATCAATTTTAAAGCAGGATCTTTTTCTGCAGCTCTTTCAAGAGGCGTAAGTAAAACTTACGAGGCTACCTCAAAAACTTTGATTAGTTTTGTTCGTTTGTTTCAAAATAAAATTTCACCAAAAAATATCGGTGGAATTATTTCAATCGGGCAAGCGGCTAGTGAAAC
>JAYSSX010000610.1:0-9368 GCA_043720315.1 Pseudobdellovibrionaceae bacterium
TGGAAATGCGGTCAAGGCCACGTCGGTGTATATGTCCCAACATCAGCTGATTCCGCAGGCCAGAGTGAGTGATTTATTCAAATCACAATTTGGATTATCGCTTTCCATTGGATCCGTGAATAATTTCAATTTTTTGGCTGCGAAAAAACTAGAGGATCTCAAGTTTGACAGTTGGCTTAAAAGTAGGCTGTTAGCTTCGAAAGTCCTGCACGCTGATGAAACGGGAATCAATGTTGGCGGTGATAATTACTGGATCCATTGTTTATGCAACGGAGATTACACGTTCTTTTTCGCCCATAAAAAACGAGGAACTGAAGCTATGGATATGATGAATGCACTACCTTACTTTAAAGGCCTACTCGTTCATGATCACTGGAAGCCGTATTTTACTTATATTTGTAAACACATATTATGCAATGCCCATCATCGGCGTGAATTAGAACGTGCCTTTGAACAAGACGGTCAAGTTTGGGCTTTAAAAATGAAAAACTTTTTGGATAAGCTAAATAAATCTGGATCTGATGCTGGCGGTATTTTGCCTGATAGAGAAATACTTCGCTATCGCAAAAGGTATCAAAAAATACTGAGCCTCGCTAATAAAGAGTGTCCTGAAAATTTAAAACAGCGAGCGCAGTCTAAATCTAGAAATCTATTAGAGCGACTTTTAGTATTTTAAGAAGAAACTTTAAGATTTATGGAAAATGAAAATGCGCCGTTCACCAACAATCAAGGCGAACGTGATTTGCGTATGACGAAAGTTCAACAAAAAATATCGGGCGGTTTCCGCTCAATGAAAGCAGCGCAAAATTTTTGTTTGATTCGAAGTTATTTGTCTACCTGTAGAAAACATGGATTGTCGCCAATGGAAGCGCTTCAAATTTTGTTTTGTGGAAAACTTCCAGAATTTATGTCAGCCTAGAGGCTGAGTAGTTACGATGAATTTGGAAAAACTCCTGTATTAGTTCTTTCTAGGCATACCATTTGACGACAAAGGCAGCGACTCCATTCTCTGCAATTCGTCTTTGACCCTTTCTATTTGTCGATCCAATGCAAGATCCTTATTTTTTGCATTTTCCGGATTAAACCGTTCTTTAAGCCTTTGAAAAATGGCAAAAATACTTTTGAATTGATCTGAATAGAAAACTTCATTTTTGCCAAGCTTCGTATTCCAAGATTCAAAAACTAAATCTAACTGCGGCAGCAATTGGCTCCATTGCCGTAAAAAAGGATTAGATTCGGTTTTCCCTTGTTTACCCTCTTGCAAAAGCAATTCTCCAAAACGAATATTTTCGGTGGTGAGTGTTTCCAGTAGCTGGCGAAATTCAGCGATTTCTCCTCGAGCTTTATTGCGTAAAGATTTATGAAATTCGATCAGTTCCAAATCGTACTGAATGTCTTTCTCTCCACCTAAAAAGTACTTTTTTTCCGTCAGAATTTTTTTCGTTTGGCAATCTTCACAATAGTACGAAACAATATATTCACCTTTCGGAATCGGCGAATCAAAAGTCGCTAGCCCGGAGGCAATCAGTACGCGATTATTCTTAGAAACAAAATGAGCTTCCCGACTGAAAAAATCGGAACCCACTAATGATTCAGGAACGCCCACTAATCTTAAAGTCGATCTTTTTCCTTTAGGAATATTGGAAACAATGATAAAGGAAACTTGATTCCCACCGTTAACCAAACCCAAAGAGGCCATCAATTCTTTATCATTTTCGATACTTAACAATACTGACTTTGCTTCGTTATATTCACTTACTGAAAGCGAACGCAACAAATCCATATTGTCCGATTCTGCATTTTTTAATTTGTAAATGAGGAACGTAAATACGATCAATGCGCAGAGAAAAAGTACAAAAACGTTTTTCTTTAAGTTTCTTGGCCACCACACCTTGGCAGCTATCTCTGGCTCTGGAACCATCTTTGGCGGCAAGACCTTTCTGATTTCTTTTTTTTGCGAGGAAGCATTAACCATCACCGCCTCTTCAAACATTAAATTGAACTCGAAATTGCTTGCCCTAGTAAATTCGGTCAAAGCATCGGGTGCCGCTTCCGTAACCAACGCTGAAAACTCTTTTTCGAAAATGGGAATTGTTGAGATTGTAATCCAATCGGAAAAACCGATGGACCAAATTTTGTAGCCTCTATGAATTTTTCGGTCTGAAATCAACCTTAAAATTTGACCAAAGACAAAGGGGCCTTGATATTCTCCCTCGAAAAGCAAATAATAAATCTTATTTTTGTCAGAAGAATATTGGGCCCTGCGGGAATAATCATGCGAATTCATTAGCTAATCTTAAGTCTTTTTTCAAAAACAGAACAGTCCAGTTAAAGTGAATGGGTCGGGGTTTTTACCAATCTAACAATGACCCTTCTATTTTGACTTTGATTTTCTATTATAGCGTTTCCTTGTGAGTCGCGATTTGCTAGCAAAGGTTTTGTTTCGCCATAACCGATAGCAGTTAACTGACTTTTGTCGAAGCCAAACTGAAAAAAATAGGCCAAGACTCGGCAGGCCCTTATACTAGAAAGCTCCCAATTATTCTTATAGGGACCTCCTCCTACAAGTGGTACATCGTCGGTGTGACCTTCAACTACATAATTAAAATCAGAGGCCTCCTTTTTAATCGTTTCGAATAAACTATCAAGTAATTTTAAAGCTTCGTCTTTGATGTCAGCCGACCCAGTCGCAAAAAATACGGGACCAAGGAAAGAAATTTCTACTCCTTCATTTGTAGTTTTTATAACAATTTTGTCGCCAGCACCAGCCTTATCCAAGGCTTCTTTTACTTTATTAGCAATGTCTTCGTAGGGCTTCTCATATTTTCCACCGAACTCTTTAGAAACCGATTTTTTCACTTCTTCCAGCTTTTCCTGATCCACACTGGAAAAGCTAAGTAGGATTACAAAAAAGCCAACCAATAAAGTCATTAAGTCTGCATAGGAAATCAGCCAGCCTTCGGCCTCTTCATGATGGGCACTTCCCCCATGGTCACCAAATAAAAGTGGATCATATTCTGTATGTGCAGGAGAATCATTTCCTGTAGGTTCTTGGATTTCGTTACTCAAGCTACTTTGCCCGCAGTATTGTAATGTGCACGTTCAGTTGGAGTTAAATGGCTTTTTAAATATTCTTCAACCACTTTGGGATGTTCTTTTTTACGAACCATTTTTAACCCATCAATAACGATCAACCGTAGCGACTCATCGTCTCGATTAATCTGAGACAAATTCTCCGAAATCGGAATCAAAATAAGATTGGACAGAGTCAACCCATAAAACGTGGCAACCAATCCGATGGCCATTGCCGGACCTAACAATTTTTGCGCATCTTTGCCACCAAGCTGCTGCAATAAGGAAATCATTCCCAGTGTTGTACCCATCAATCCAAAAGCCGGAGGAAATTTTGCGATTGTTCTGAAAATACCAACGTCTTGATCATATCTTTTGGTAAGAATGGCCGATCGTTTCATCATAATTTCGGTCAGGATTGAATCCGAAAAACCACCCTGAATAACTAATTCGACGGCATCAGCTAAAAATGGAGTTTTTAAAGACTTAACTTTAGTTTTCAAGTATTCCGAGTTATCACGAACCCCCTTTGCTAAATCGACAATTTCGCGGATCACGGTTTCCCTTCGGATTGCGTAATTTCCTAAAAATTTTCTCAACACGACTTTTGATACTTGAACATAGAATCTGGCTGGAAAACACATCAACGCCGCTGCTGTAGTGCCTCCAAAAACAATCAAAATTCCATGCGGATCCAAAAATACCATCGGTGATTTAGAAGAAGTCGCTACTCCTAAAATCATAACTAGTAGCGCGGCAATAACTCCCGCGACAGAGGACAAATTCATGCTAACCTCGTATTAGTTGACGACCCATTTCCAATTTTAAGTCAGTACCTCGTGCCAATACAATCAATGATAAATTAGAAAATACAAATCATGACTTAAGTCAACAGCACCAGCAGATTCTAAAGGGCTGCTATAAAATCAAGAATAGCCCTATTTGCAATGCAAATTCGCTAAGAGAGGACTTTACAAAACCCGACGAAGTTGGCGTTGCCGCAAACACTGCTTCGACCCTAAAGTATTTGCCCGGATCAACTTGATAGTCGTAGCCGCCATGAAATCCAATATAAATTCCAGAAGCATTGATATTGGGAACCAAGTCATTTTCTCTGGTTATGGTACCCGCCGCGACGCCAGTGCCTACTCCTAAAAACGGGATCTTCCTCGTAACAATCAAATAGCTAGTTTGATCATCTTTCACCGTAACGGAAGGAGCCTTACCACCTAAAAACCATCTCCAAGTGACTCCGGTAAAACTGACTCCACTTGCAAAAGGTGACAGGTAAACGCCACGGGTATGCTCGAACGACACACTTCTCGTGTCCGAAGTTAAAAACTCGACAGAGGCCCCTAAAATTCCAGGTCCATTGCTTCTTTGAACGTCCACATCGGTATTGTTTATAGTACTTACCGTCTTAATCCCTGTCCCACCTACGCCTAAATAGCCTCCCAGTCGGTATTCTGCTGACGCATCGACAGCAAAATAGATGAAAATTGAAAAAATGGGCCCCAAGCACTTAGGCAGTTTTGATATCAATGACATTACTATCCTTCGACGAATCTTGCTTTGGAAAAACTTCTGCCAAATCAATTTCTCTTTGGGCGACCATCGTTTTAAGAACATCAGATACGCTCTGCAGTAAGGCCCTCTTACTTTCTTCACCGAGTTTATCGGCCTGCTTTATTTCATCGGCAATAACTTCGGCGGCCATTGGCGGCGAAAGATTAATAACTTTATCTTGAAGTTGCGGCATGACTCTTAACAAGGCGACAGCTTGATCCGTACTAATTCGGGCAACCATAAGACTGAATTTTTCCTCAGGCCATTGGCCTATAAAAGCCAAACTAGGAACTTTCCGCTTAAACTCCGAAATGCCTGGGCTGACTACTTTTGCTAGCAATTCAATTTCTTCAAGAATATTTAGCGAGCTCACGATCTTCTCCAAAGTCATACCCAATATGACTGAATCGTTTGCAGGACCCTCCGCCTTAACCTTCTTCATAATGGATTCATCCATCGTTTTCAATTCATCTGAGGCAATTTGATTCAAGTTAGCTGCATTTTCCAATAGCTCTAGTTTTTGTTCGTTTGACATTGGCTTCAAATATTTCTTTCGAACATCGTCAGGCAAATATAATGATACCAAAGTTTTCATTTTCGGATTTTGATCTATGAGAACTTGACTAATCATCGTTGAATCTACACCAGAAAGGTATCCAAAAGGCTCGCTTAATACCTCTGCTCCTAAGTTTATAACACTAACCAAATCCCAATAGACCTTTTCCAACGCTTGAATTTTTTCTCTTGGATTAATATCTGCCATTTTAGAAAATATTTTCGCTATGTCTTTCATGGCATCCACCGGAATAGGCAGCCTACCGACATCTTTACCTACGGCTTCTGCAAAACATACCAGCTTCATTCGACCTTCTTCGCCAGCTTGGCACCAAGACCGAACAATTGCTTCGAAATCCTTGGTCACTTTTGGCACAATAGTATTAAGTTTGTTTGAAAGTATAAGCAATTCCTCCATTGATTTTCTTCGTTCTTCTTGCTCATCAAGCGCAACCGAACTTCGAGAATTCACATGCGACTCTCCGTACCCGCCGGCGCCAGCGCCTTTACCTTCCATTTTCAATTTTATTTCTGGTGAATCTGCAGCGGATTTGCTTCCGGACGTGTTACTGGTCGTGAATCGCCACACTAAGACTCCAATTAAAAAAGCTACAGCCAACAGTAGTACCCCTGCTAACTGCTGAAATTGATGTAACCAGTCTATCCAATTCTTCGGTTTTTCTATTTCGTCATATTTTGAGTCTGCTTTCGAAGGGAGATTCTTTAAAAAGGTCACTTCCCCTCTGCCTGAAGAGCCAAACTCATTGGTAATTCTTGTTTTTAGCCACTTCTCAACTTCGGCTTTAGTTGCATCCCCAACTCGTTCATGCAAGCCAACATTAATTTGTACAAATTTTATTTTCTTGGTGGATAAGATTCCTGAAAGTGCTTGTTTCTCATCTGGCATTCCGTATTGTTGCAACAACTTTTCTGGGTCTAAATTACCAACAATTAAATCGATGGGTGTATCATTGACAGCCTCTTCCGGTTTCTTTTCGATCTTTTTTGCAACGTCAACAAGTTGCATTTGAACCCCAACAGTAAACGCTTCTCTGTCGATAACAGTTCCTAATGCTTGCTCATATCTGTGGGTCATAATATCTTCTAAAAAAGCTTTCGCGCTAAAATCGTCGGCCGCAGAGTTAGCCTTTAAATTGACTGCAGACGATCTTACACAAATAAAAAAAATCGCGAATATTGCCAGAAATCGACTGGTCATAATCATTTTTTTACCTTAGCATTGGGATCGGAAGGCGCTAGTCCCTGCAAAGACCTTACCTTTGCCAACATTTTTACTGCCTCTTCCATTTGTGGATCATATTTAATCGCTTCTTCATACCATTTCATGCTTTCCGTAAAGTTTTTTTGCGCATAGTAAATTGAGGCGCGCATCGATAAGGCACGGGAAAACTTCGGAAACGGAGTGATGATCTTATCCAGCTCAATCTGCGCCCTTTCATATTGCTGAGCTAAAGCTAAGCGTTGAGCCAAAAACATATGATCAAGCACTTCCTTAGCCATATTTAGTTCTTGCGGTGCTTCACCTGGCTTCAGTTTCACATTTAATGATGTGATCGAGGTCCCAAATTTGGTTGCAGGAATGTTAAATGTTTCTGGAACAAATCCCTCTTTTTCAACAGAAACCACAAAAAATTCGCCGGCTTCCGTAGGCGTTCCTAGTTCCTTCTTCAATTCAGAATCTGGAATAGAAAGAGGCGTTTTTCCCAAAACTTTCTTTTCCTTTTTTTCGTTTAACACAAATACATCGGCTTGCTGAGGGTCACTTTTTACTTCAAAAAGAGTAGTGCAAGAACTGAAAAGCATCATGGAAATGATACCAACAGAATAAATGGAAACGATGTTCTTCATATAGATATACTATAAGCTGAAAAACAAAAATTGCATAAAAACACTGACAACTTCAATTGAAACTGGAAAAACGTCCTATTCAGAATGTTTCCATTTTAGTTTGAGATGTTAATCAAAACATTGGCATTTAATAAACTAGAACTTGATCCCGTCGAGTTCAAGACAGCATTCAATTCAACGGGCACGACAATAGACAATGGGCTTAGGGTTTGCGCTGTAAGCAAGCCGGTCATCGAAAAGGCAAGCGTGCTACTACTGACCAAAGCCTGCGACCCAGACTCTATTAGGTCCACTGTAGCAGTACTAAGTGGTGGAACATTAACACTGGACTTAAAGTGTACGACAGGGTTTGAATACCTAGACAGATCAAACCAAGAGTTTTCAGCCACTCTGCCATAGGCGACTCGATAATAAATTTCAGCTCGGGATAAATTTTTCAACGTTAACCAAATCCCCGCTTTATAAATATTTACAGCACCCAATCCACAATTTTTCTGGCATTTCATTGCGATCTGATATTTGTGATTGCCATTAGTGGTCTGATCAAAATTTTTGACCCCTTCATTAAATGGCGAGTTGACTAGCTCGATTTGCGGCGAATCAAATTGAATTTCGGTAGCTTCGACGACGTCCCCTACTGTGGTATTATAAAGCCCTACCAAACCTTGCCCGCCAGCCGAAGAAACCAAAACCTCAAACTCCCAAGGATTGTAATCAATAATCTCATTATGCGCCCCTAGATTTCTTTCAAATACGGAAGAAGATATTAAAGGAAAGTACGACCCTAGAATCGTTGACTCAGTCGGCGAATACAAATCGCCTAAATTAGCACTTTGCGAGGATGCCAATAATGGAAAATATAATTTTGTTTTTGAAGCATTCAATTGATTTACGATAATTCTAGCTGAATTTAATTTAACTTGCTCTGCCGAACTAGTTGAAGGCATTTGAATTCGGTACGCGTCCGCTGACGCATTCAAGGCAATAGCATTCCTAAATCGGGTAAAGTCACTGGTGTTGGCTGGTACCATTACCGAGCCTACAATAACATTGTTTTTATCGACCAAGGAAATGGTTTTATTAACGTTGTCCGTATTCGAAGCAACAACTTCTAAGAAATTTGTGACGTTACCGTCATAATAGGAAGGATTAAAACTAGTTTGTGTTCGTTCAAAATTGACGGCCATCGTATCCGAACTGATTGGTTGATCAGTCAATTCGATCGGAACTTCCAAGTTGATTTTTTTAATCGCCGTAATATTTGCCTCGGGGGAATGTATGAAATTCGAACCACTCGCAGCTATGCTATCAACAATATAAAAGTAAGTCTCATCGTTCACAATATTTGAATCCGTAAAACTAGTCGTGGGCGCTGAAACTATAGCAATCACGCCGTAAGGACCTGATGTCCTAAGACCTCTTTTAATCACATAAGTGATAGCGTTGGCGTCGGCAGACCAATTCAAATTGATGGTATTATTTACGTTACTAGCGAATAAACTGATGACTCCGGCCGCCGTGGAAACATTCACTTCATTCGAATAGTTGGATTCGGCACCTGACCCTAACAAAGCCGTAACTACGTAATAGTAATCGTTTCCAGCGATGGCCGAAGAATCTAAATACTGATTTGTGCTTGCCGCAATCGTAGAGAGTAATACATAAGGCCCGCCAGAAATTCCTGATCGGTAAATACGATATTGAGTTACCTGCGGCGACACATTAGTGGCCCATTTTAAACTTATGTTTGTCGAATCTAGTACATCGGCAATAAGGTTTGTATTGGGTGGTGGCAATACAAAGGTAATTGGTGGACTTACCGCCGACCCTGCTAGTTCTGCCCCCGCGGCATCCTTCGGAACAAAATAATACGAATAGCTAAAATCAGTTGCGATCAAATTATCTGTATAAGTTGTGCCGGCAATATTATTCGCAATTAAAGAAAAATAGGTCGAATCAATAGATCTGAATAGATCGTACGATGTGGCGCCAACGACCGCAGAATAACTTAATACTATCGACGAACCGACAACTTGAGCAGTGGCTGCCGCAGGCTGAATTTCCGGAATAAAACTGAATTGATTTGAATAACTAGTTTCTAAACTTCCACTTAAGGCAGTAACGACCGCAAAATATTTTAAGCCGGCGGTTAGCCCAGCGATTACATTTCCAACATTAGAGGAAGTCGAAGTGACCGCAGGTCCCCAAGGGCCACCGCTCGTATTTGACAAATAAACGTTATAAGCTGTGGCCCCAGAAACTGCGGCCCAATTTAGTGTCACGTCAGTTCCATTGGAATTATTAAT
>JAYSSX010000611.1:0-2583 GCA_043720315.1 Pseudobdellovibrionaceae bacterium
CAAACAAGGCATCCAGCAAGGTCCATCTTAAAGTGGTCCAATTGAAGTCAGACAATTGATTCATGTAAAATTTGTAATCGGCAGCGAGTGATCGGTAACTATTTACAAGTTTAGCATCTAAAAACTTTTTAGGGGCATTGCTGAAAAGACTTAAGCCGGCACAGTCCGCTAGCGAACTGGCATCTTTGTAGTTCGTGCAAGTACTTTTGTACTTAGCTACGCCAGTAATGGTTTCCAGTGCAGAAAAATCCTGTGCAGACCAAATTTCTTTTACCGCTTGTTCGATCACTTTTTTTCTGTTCCATTCGGCTGATGAGGCCATCATGCCACCAGCCACGAGTGTCTTTTCTTTTTGAACAAAAGTAACTACTGAGCCCCAAAGGACATTCCATTGCCGCAATTGTTCTAGGGTCGGTTGTCTTTGCAAAATGGTACGGAAAAAATCGGATCCCCAACTTTCATATTCGGCGAGTTTGGATTGGTCGCGAATCGAAAGCGCTAATTTTTTATATTCTGCCGTAATTCCTGCCGCAAAACTTAAGGTATCCTTTTGCGCAGTAAACGACTGAGCTAAGTCATTGGATAATTGTATGGTGCTATCGGCAAAAGGATCAATAGCATTATTTAAAGCAGAGTAAACCTCGGCAAGTTCGGGAATGGTGACTTCACCCTTTTTAAGTCCCGCGATGGTAGACCTTACTAAACTGCCTTGGTAGGCAACTAAGGATTTATACTTACTGATTTCTGTTTTTATAGAAGTAAGTCGAGCAATCCATTCATTCAGTTCCGATAGCGGTATTTGTTTTTGAATAATCTGATTAAAAACCTCAGAGGTAAATTCTGAATAAGACAATTCATTCGCAAGTTTTAACGCTTTAGTAGCTTCGCTTTTATAGTTGTTATCTAAGTTGAGTGCGAAATTAATAAGAGTGTCATTGCTATTCGGATCAAAGGATAAAGAATTTAAAAGTCTTTCCGTAGACGTTTTAAATGTAGTCACGGAATTATCGACGGCTTGTATAATCTGGTCGATTCGGCCGGCAGAAACCAGGTGTCCTTTTAGTGACCAATTCACTCCCATTTGATAAACCGTACCCTTTGCAGGCTGCATATTTTTTGATTTTTCAATTTCGCTTTTTAAACTTTTTAAAGTTTCGGCAACGGAAGAAATAATTTCAGTTTTGCCATTTGGGTCTAATTCGGAAGTGATATCAATATTCGCATCGATAGCTTCGACAGCTAGACGGCCTAGAACGAAGTCCCAGCCACCATAATTGATCTTTGCTGAAGGAGTAACGTCTTTTAAAACTTCAGAAATTAGAGATTTAAAAAATCCCGACTTATAAGATGTTTCTTCGATGTCCAAATGCAAAGTACTGCAAGGTCCTAATAGAGTTCTAACCGTGGGTACAACCTGGTTCGCAACTGTTGCTGAGCCCACGTAAACTTCAGAGCGCAACTTAGCGCAGATCTGTGCTTCGACTAGGTTGTAGGTAATGATTCCGTTTTGCCGCGCACTTTTCAAGGTTGCAGTAAAGTCATTGCCATTTTGTTCTACGACGGCGTTTAAAATAACAGACAAGTTTCCGATATCGGCCGAGTTTTTAACAGTACCGAAATCAAATTGCGGAACGGCAAGTTGAATGTCTAGGGTAAGGTCTTTTGGACTGCCATTAAAGATCTGATTTAGACTTGTGATCGATGCAATCAGATTTCCGCTTTCAGAATTACTCCACACCGCAGAAGAATCACCTGCAAGCCGAAAAGCCGAATTAGCGACGCCGTACCCGCCAAGCATAAACAACTTCTGTGTCAGTTCTTGTTTGATTCCTAATTTGGTTGCCATAAATGTCAATGCGTCTTTTCCGGGCTTAACCGTTTCGTTTAGTAGGTTCAACAAAGCATGTTGGGTCGCTTCCCCATATCCGTTAATTCCTAAAGGTTTGACGATTTGGTTATTTGTTTTGGCGTTCGCGTTTTTACCGTTAAAATAATGAGCGCCGATGGTGAAGGATTGATAGATTCGAGTTTCGTAGATTTTTTCACCGAAAAGAAAAAGCGAGCAAATGGATCCTTCGCGTTTAGTAGAAGCCGTAATTTGATAAGTCTTCACATTTATATTTGTGTTTTGATCTGTGCTCGAAGTGGCCTCTCCGGAAAGAGAATTGTATCCGTTTAAAATGACCCAATTATTTGCGTCACTAAAAATAATCGAGTTGCCATTGCTTTTTAGAAGAGAACCGCTATCGATACCGGGCATTTCCAGATGTTCATCACCACCTAAACCAAACGCTTCCGAGGAATCGCAGGACTTTACTACCCGATTTTTCCAGGCCTCGAGATTGGCTTGATGAGTAGCCGAAAGCTTATGAATAGCATCGGACTTAGGCGTAGAGCTACTTTTTTTTCCGCCACCACTACCGTCGCACGCAGACAGTCCAAGAGATAGGAAAAGGGCGTAAACGAAAGTAGTTTTATTCATAAGAACCTCGGTTATTGAATGATGATTTCGGCGGTTCAGTTGTAACATAGCTATGGGTCCGTTTGTAGGGAAATTAGAATCTCAATTAGCCTTCTAATTTC
>JAYSSX010000612.1:0-10440 GCA_043720315.1 Pseudobdellovibrionaceae bacterium
GCGCCCTTATCAGCCACTTCCTTAAAAAAAGGTTGTTTCATTACATCTGCATAATTTGCATTTTCGAATATGATAGTGACAACTCGGTCAAAATAGCGACCTACTTGCGTAGCGGCCTGAACCGTAGGGCAGCAAACAAATATGGCGGCAGCCAGCAATAAATTCCCTTTATTAAACATTATCCCTCCTTGGATATGGTTACGGGTAGCTCATTTAGACTATTTTATAAAGATGAACTGAAAATGAATGGTGACGACTATCCCAAACTGATTTATAAAATTTCTTAATCAACGAAAGAGAATTGAATGCGCGTATTGATAGTAGAGGACCATCCCCTTATAGGTAAGGCGATTAAAAAGGGCTTATCAGAAGAAGCTTTTGCCGTTGATTGGGTAACCACCTATTTAGATGGATCGCATTTAGCCAATGAATTCGAATACGATGCATTGATTTTAGACCTTATGTTACCCGATGGGTCGGGACTGGACTTGCTTTCCGGGTTAAGGAAAAAAGGGCAAAAAACTCCAGTCCTTATATTATCTGCAAAAGATTCTATTCAAGACAAAGTAAATGGATTTAACCTAGGGACCGATGACTACATATCAAAACCATTTGTATTTGAAGAACTCTTGGCCCGCGTTCGTGCATTGACTCGACGAAAGTATCAATTCTACGGTGAACTTCTTGTAGCCGGAAGTCTAAAACTGGACCCTATCGCCAGAACAGCTACCTGCAAAAATCTCCCGATTTTGTTAACTGCCAAAGAGTTTGCTGTTTTGGAATTTTTCTTACTTCGAAAATCACACATTTTATCGCGCGAAAAAATTGCCGAACATATTTACTCTGAAGAAATCGAGCATGGTAGCAACGTCATTGATGTATTTATTAATAAACTTCGACGCAAGTTAGAGTCCGCCGGAGCCGAAGACTTGATCGAAACTATACGCGGTGAAGGTTACGTTATTCGATGAGTCATTGGAAACTGTCGACGAAAATACTTTGGGTATCGGCCGTTGTTCTTATTATCTTTTGCTTCTCTAGTGTCGCTATTTTATTTCACGCTCAATCGATGCAAGCTACTGAAGAAATGGATCAAGTACTAAATAATGAAACTTTTGGCTTAGCTTCGCTAGTTAATTTTGACCATGGTAAATTTGATTTCGAAATGTCTTCGAGTTATCTGACTCAATATCAACGAAGAAATCCCACTGGCTTTTTTAGATTTTTTGATCCCGCCAGTGGTAAAATTTTAAAAGAAAGTATTGGCGCACCTAAGATTGATTGTAAAGGCAGTGGTTCTTACAAAAGTGTCAATTATGAAAATCAAATATATCAGATTGAAAGATTTAATTTTAGACCTGAAATAGAAACTGAAATTGAAAATGCACCGATCGAATACGGCCCAGAAATTTGTTTGTTGGTGGGTATCAATGAAGCCCCTTTTAAGGCAACAGCAATGAATGTCCTGATTTCAACTGTTCCTCTTTTGGTGGGAATATTTATTCTATTGATCGGTACGCTGCTGTTGCTGGTGCGAAGACTCACACTGGATATTTCGATTCTTACAAAGGCCCTATCGGCAGCCAACTTTAATGCAACTTACGCTTTTCCTTCGCTACCGGAAGCCACCACTCCCGAAGTCAATGCAGTCGTTGTTAAGTTGGCTGAACTTCACACCCAAGCCGCCGAGGTGTACCGCGATATGTGGCTATTTTTGGGCCGTGCCGCCCACCAAATTAAAACTCCAGTTGCAGCCTTGCAAGCCACAGTTGAAGTTCTATTACGGAAAGATCGTACTAAGGAAGAACTACTAGTCGGTTTTGAAGATGTCCAAGTGGCAATCAATTTATTATCTGTTTTGACTAAAAAATTAATTTTGTCTTCTCGAATTTCTTATCAAGAAATTTCTGAAATGGAAACCATCAGTTTACAGGAATTTTTTTCTGAACTAATAGTGTTGTTTCGCTCCAAAGCGGACAGCAATGGCGTCCAAGTGAAGTTGGAAACAACATTAGATGTTTCGGTAATGGGAAATCATTTTCTACTTAATGATATTTTTGGAAACATTTTAGAAAATGCCATCGTCTATTCGACCAAAGGATCAAAGGCGGTAATTTCAATCTCTTGGGAAACCATAAATGGCCAAGTGCAAATCAAGATTGCTGATCAGGGCCCCGGTTTCCCGCAGGCTGTATTGTCTTCACTATTCCAACCGTTTATTAGGGGTGACGAGCGTATGGTTGCAGGGTCGGGATTGGGATTATCCATTGCTAAAAAATCAGTTCAATTGCTACGTGGCGAAATCCATTTAGTAAATTCAACAGCGCATGGTTCTGAAATTTTAGTGACTTTGCCTCAAATCTAGCTGTTTATGGAAACTATGACTAATAAAGAATCTGCAGTATCGTTTTTAAAAATGGCCGGCAGCGGTGAAGTCACTTCTGCATATGATAAATTTGTTGAGCCAGAATTTATTCATCACAATCAGTACTTTCCGGGCGACAGACAGTCGTTAATGATAGCAATGCAGGACGCGCACAAAACAAATCCAAATACCTCTTTTGAAGTGAAACATATTTATGAAGACGGCAACACTGTTATTACACACTCTTATGTTGCGAAAGAAGATTTAGAAATTACAGTGGTGCATATTTTTCGATTTAACCAAAATCATAAAATAGTTAAGTTATGGGACGTTGGACAACTGATTAATAAAGATACACCCAACAAGAATTCACCCTTCTGATCGTCACTGATTGCATTTGAATGAAAAAATTAACCGAACTTTTTGTCACCTTTTTTAGCGGTATTGAAATTGCTTTGTTCATCTTAGTCAAGACTGACAAACCATAAACAAAGGGGAAACACATGAAAAATTTAGTAATTATCTTAGCAACTTTTTTAAGTCTTAGCGCAAGCGCACAAACTCTTGAGTTACTTCCAGGCAATGGTGGCTTCGGAGGCGGCTCAACTTCAGTAGGTGGATTTGGTGGCGGATTTAACTCTGCCGATGATCAGCTAATTAATTCAGGGGTGGCAGGACCGAAATACACTTCTCGTTGGGAACTAGTAGACTCCTCACAAGCGCCTAAGTTTGTTGATAGTACTGTTTCAATTAGACTACGTGATGAATTAGTAAACGAAATCTATTTACGCGCCGATAAAAATCCGGTTGAGATTTCTGACGTGGTTGTGACTTTGTCAAACGGCCAAACAATGCATTTAGACCATGCCTCTGGCACATTAAGAAATGGTCAAGCTGTGCGTTTACAATTGCACAATCGTTTTTCATTAAGACTAGAGCAAATTGAACTGACAATCACGTCACCAAATCTAATTGGATCTCGTGGTCAATTAACTACGCAGTTAGGTCTTGTTAGATAATATCTAAGTTGTCAAAACCTGTTCCACCCTGCCAAAATATAAAAACGAGGCAGGGTGAAACTAATGGCTAAGTTAAAAAAGAATTTAGTAAAAGCACTTGAAAAAATTCCTGGATTAGAAGATCGACCTTCTAAAGTAGCCGGCGGTTCCGCCATTTTCTACAAAGATAAAGAAATTGCCCACTTCCATCATAACAACGAAATCGATGTTCGATTGACTAAAAAAATTATTCGTAAGGAGGGGCTGAATCATTACGATGATTCCACTATTCATAAACATCGCTCAACGAGTTCGGACTGGGTTGAAATCAGATTTAACAATACAAAAGATGTGGCCGAAGTCATTAGATTATTTAAATTAGCATTGGAGCAGTATTAAAAAAAGCGGGCTCGGCAAATACTTGAGCCCGCTTTTGAAATTAGCGACCCATTTAGAATCTTGAACTTAATGTTTCAGTTTTAACTTCAACTGAACAGCGCCAGAAGGCGGAATCTGCAATGATTGCACGTCTTCTGCACCATACTTCATTTCTAAAGCATTTGTAATTCCAGGTAAATACCCGGCAAAAAATCGAATCTGTGCTTTACCTAATTTCATAGTAGAAAGTTCTCTTAGACAAGAAATCGCGTTTGTCGAATCAGCACAAAATTGCGGGTCTGCCGAAGTTATACCCATTGGCAAAACAGGAATTGAAAAAGCTCCAGTTTGTAGCACACTATCTTTTTCGATAACTTCGCTGGTCACATGTTGTTTCAGTGCGACTAACGAATGACTGTTAATTCCCGCCACTGCACAAACATCTTTCGACTTTCCGTACATGGCTTCAAACTGAAGACTTTGTTTAAATGGATTGTTTACTTCGATTTCTATAACTTTTGATTCTCCCGGAAAAATGAGGTCGGTTGTTTGCGCCGCAAACTGGGCTGTGCTGTCCGCTTTAATTTCATCGATTCGAGCCATCGTCTTCCCAGTCTGACAAAGTTGAATAAATCCTGCTGTAGGTTCCTGCCCAACGGCTGCTGCTGAACCAGCACCTGCCTTTGTATAAATTACCGCAGGTGAAATAGGCATGCCTCCCCCATTGGTAATGGTTAGTTCATACTTAGTTGCCATTTCAGCATGTGCACCTATCGAAAGCGCAACAATGACTGAAGAAAGTGTTGTCTTAAGTAATCTATTTTTCATAATTATCCTCTTCTAATTTGCGATCATTCGCATAACTAAAATTAGCGCAGAACGATGATTTTGTATTGATTAGATATTCTTACTCTATAGATTAATTTCACTAAAATACATAAATATTGACTTAATCATAAATTAAGATAGTTTTGCAACATGACCAGAGATTTAAATGTCGATCAAATTAAAAAATTGTGGATTCTTAACCTCGTAATTCAGCAGGGAAGCTTAAAAAAAGCCTCTTTAGTGGCCAAAGTTTCTCCAAGCGCTGTTTCGCAGACTTTGACCTCGCTAGAACAGGCATTTGGGAAGCCATTGTTAATTCGCGAAAAGGGATCCGTCACTCCAACTCAAGATGCTCTTGCTATTCTGGACGTCGTGCAACCGGCCTTTGCTGCCTTTGATCGATTACGAGACCTCAATGGCGCTCCAGTGCCGAAAATTAGTTGGATGAACTTTGGAACTTATGAAAGTATCGCTATCGATTTACTTCCGGGACTACTTCATAGTTTAAAACAAAAATTACCTTTACTAAAATTAAGTTTAAGAGTCAGCCGCACTCCCAATTTATTAACGATGGTTCGCAAGGGGGAACTTTGTTCCGCATTAATTACTGAAGTAGACGAATTAGATCGCTTCTATATGAAAGATGTTGCCGAAGATCGATTAGGATTCTTTATTTCAAAAAAACACGCTATTGCCGATGAAGGCTGGAGTGCAATTGATAAATATGGATTAGGATCATTGGCGCCTGGCCGTGAAGGATATCCTCGGTACTACGTAAAATTTATGCGCCAATTTGAACTGCTAAATCCCTCCGTGCTCAGTGATAGCTTTGAAACCTTAAGGGCCGGCGCTGCAGCAGGATCTATAGTTTCAATACTGCCAAATAGGGTGGCGCGAAGATTTGACGATCTTTTAGAAATATATCCTCGCCGCCTTGGTAGTAAGCCTCTCAAGGAAACCGGGCAACATCGTATTCTCGTCGTTAGCCAACTCAGCTGTGATAGGACCGAAATAAGTTTTATCTCTGAAGAAGCTAAAAGATTATTGAAAGAATCCTCTATTCAGACTTGAACTTGACAAAAAAACGGGCTCGTCCAAAGGTTGAGCCCGCATATTAATTAAGTTTTTATATTCATAAATTACTGTTCAGCGCAAATAACTGCACCTGCACCAGCACAGCTAGGAAATGGGAAAGTTGAAATTAATTCATGCGTACTTTGTGAAGTGTAAGTTCCTGTTGAAGTTCCGCCGACAAAAGTTCCTGCGGTGCTAGTCCAATCATTACAAGTACTACCATAAGCATTTCCCCAAGCAATATTAAATCCCGTGAATAACTTCACCGGAGTTGCTGACATAACGTTTGCTTCGGAAACATACAATACAGGGTAAGCAGTCGTTGCACCAACTTTTTTTGTAAAGTCAGCTGTGCAATAAACCTGATTGGTAGTTAAGGTCCAATCCATCACGTAAAGGGTCGATGCCTCACAATTTCCGTAACATGCTTGGCGACTGGAAAGATCAGCAGGCTGCCCCGTCGTTGTATTGATGTTAGTATTGTCAGCAATAACTGCTTTATAAGTTCCGCCATCAGGCTTTTGTGCCACACAGGCTGCGTCAGCTCCGGCTTTACCACCAAAATTACCACCGCTTACAGTGGCTAGGAACATTTTTTTGCCAGTACATAAAGTAGTGGTTGAACCACCTTCGTAGGAAATTTTGCTATCAGCATCTTTTACCAAAACGGCGAAATAATAATTTGTTGAATGAGTCAACCCCGCTGCATTAGTCGTTAAGGTGTTTGCCGTCCAATCCATTAAAGTAGTTCCGTTGGCTTCGGCATCATCAGCCGTAGTGATATTATCTGCTGTCGAATAAACGGCTTTATATAGAAGGTCAGCAGCAGCAGTATTATCATCAGTTGCAGCATTCCAAGATAACGTAAAACCAACTGCGGTCTTAAAAGTTACAATCAAAACGGTATCAACTGTTGGTGCCGTTGGGTCTTCACTTGGCAAGGCCTCGTCTTCTATCTTTTTATTACAAGCTACTAAAAATAAGGACATCACTAGTAGGGCTTTAAGACTTTTTCCGAGTACGTTCATAGAGTCTCCTGTTTAATTGATCTATTTAATTTTTTGCACTCTTTCATTTTCTCAACAAAAATGCGCTTAAACAATCGACTTTAATATTTCGTCTCATAATACCAGTCTTAGTTAGAGGCATGGTTTACGAAAGTCACAAAGTGACTAGACCAAAGTGTAAGTAAAAAAGCACGTGAATCTTTGATTCAACATTAAACTGTCTCAAATTTAGACTTTGCTAAAGGAAATCATCTTGAAACTAAGATCCCCTTTTCCTTTAATTTTAGGATTTCGAGCCGATGTGATCCATATACTTTCGCTATTTACTGCTGAAACGGATTGCCTGGCAGCTACTAATAGATTCCGGATTCCCTTTTTACGATATTCCCTGTTTAAGGAACCACAATATAAATAATTATAGGGGCCCTTAGAAGCTACTAAACCTGAAGCTATGGGTTTACCTTTTGAATTGTAAATAAAAACCATTCTCAAGCAGCTGAAGGTAAGGAATATTAGTGGAAAAAGAATGGCGCTCTAAATTATTTTTAAAATAATTTTCAATTTTCTTAATCGCTTTAGTACTGACTACTTGATTTACCAAAAAGATCGGCGAAAGGATTGAATTTCTCCAGTAAGGACTACAAAAAAAGGAAATTTCCTTTGGCAAACCCTTCTTAGTAAATCCAATTGCCGAAAAGCAAGACGAAATTTTTTTAATTATTTTTTTATCCAATTGTCTGGTCATATAAATAATTGTACATTCTGTAGTTATAGAATGAAAGGCTGTTGCGTGCTGACTACAAATAATAATTTCCAGACTGAAAACGTATTCGCTATTGCCTCTGAAGAAGAACTCATTCAGTCGTTTCGGTTGTGGGATCAGAAGAAACTAGTACTTCCAGGCCGCTTGGAGTTTCCATTAAACGTAAGGTCCTATTTTACTTGGAAGGAATCTTCGGGCGTCTACACTTACCTAGTTTTTAAATTGCCTAATTGGGACCTTCCGCGAGGAGTTGCCTTTAAACGATCTTCACCTAGCGGGGACCCCGTATGTGGACTGTGTAACTGGTGCAATTCTTATGGCGCCTCTGATGAAATCGGAATGTTGTCTTTGAGTTTAAGCTCTATTACCAGTTTGTCTTATTTTATCTGCCAAGATTTACGTTGTATTGAAAAAATCGAAGAAGCTGCTGCCCTTGCTGGAAAAAATCCAGATAAATGGATTCAGCAACTTTATCTGCGAATGGAAAAATTGTTCGAAGGCCTCTTATTGAATGCAAGAAATTGACTTTTAATTTCCTAAGTTTTACCAGCAACATCGGCAATGATTTGAAAAGACATTTTGCGCGCCTCGAAGTCATAGATATCAGAATTAATAATTAATTCGTTGGCGCCTGTTTCACCAACAATTCCCCTAAGTCCTTGAGACACGGTTTGTGGCGATCCAATTATAGTTCTAGATAACATGCGCATGGATTGCATTTTTTCAGCAGGACTCCAATAAGTTTCAATATCATCAATGGGCGGACGACTAATTACTCGAGTCCCCCTGATAATATCAGTGAAAGACATTTGTTGGGTAGTGGCCAATCGTTTTGCTTCGGCATCGGTCGCAGCGGCAACAACATTTACACCGACCATTGCATAAGGTTTTTCCAATTGTTTGTAAGGACGAAAATTGGATCGGTACAACTCCAAAGCTCGCAACAGATCATCAGGGGCAAAATGTGATGCAAATGAATACGGTAGTCCCAATTGAGCGGCTAACATGGCACCAAAAGTACTTGAACCCAGTATCCACAGTGGAACCTTTGTCCCGGCTGCGGGAACTGCAACAATTCGCTGGCCCAATGCTTCGTCGGATAAATAGGTTTGCAATTCTAAAATGTCCTGAGGAAAGTTCTCAGCCGATTCTGGGGTTCGCCTTAGGGCCTTTAATGTTTTTTGGTCAGTACCGGGTGCGCGTCCTAATCCCAAATCAATTCGCCCTGGAAATAGTTGCGCCAAAGTGCCAAATTGTTCGGCAATTACGTAGGGTGAATGGTTGGGTAACATGATCCCACCAGCTCCCACCCGAATTCGTTTTGTGGCCTGGGCAAGATGGGCAATTACAATCGAAGTTGCGGCACTGGCGATTCCAGGAAAATTATGATGTTCAGCAATCCAAATTCTTTGATAACCTAAAGTCTCGCTGTAGACGGCCAAATCACGCGCTCGATCCAACGCCTGTTTAGCGTTGGTTGTCTCAGTTAAGCGAACTAGTTCAAGTATGGACAATGGAACCAAAGAAACGCCCCCTTTAATTTCCCGCAGCTAACTACAAGGGAGTGGAGGATTTAAACCATCTGCGATCCAATGTAAAACTAAAATTATAAAAGGCCGCCCGAAGGCGGCCCAGTCTTATTTTTTAGCAAACAATTTATCTAAACTGAATTTGCCTGAACCAGTAATCATTAAGGAAATAGATATGCCAATTGCCAATAAAAAGTATTCTATCCCCTCGCCCTTTTGATTTCCGAACCAATTCATAAAAAATCCATTTTGTGCATGAACCGTAGTTGCCGCAACTAGCATCGTAAATCCTATCCCGAAAGCTGCAACCCGCGTCAGCAATCCAGTGATTAAACCTAGTGCCCCAAAAAATTCAGCGATGATCGGAAGTAAGGCAATTACGTAAGGAATCCCTTGGGAAGTAAAAAATCCCATGGTTCCTTCAAATCCATATCCACCGTACCAGCCCAGTAATTTTTGAGCCCCGTGAGGGAATATCACAATTCCCAAAGCTAAACGTAAAATCAAAGGCGAAAAAGAATTGTCTGTATTTAGTATTTTTTTAAGGAAGTTCATAATTACTCCGCTCCATAATAAAATTTTTCATTTACAATTTTTCCATTTTTCCAAGTCTGTACAGAGACCTGATGAAACTTTCGAATACCCCAATCTTTATGTGTATAATCCATAAACCATTCAACGAACGTCTTGTCGTTGGCCGCTGCTACCGACAGTACTTTGGCTCCACGGAATTCAGTGAGGGAACCAAAAAAATCAATTTCACGTTGGCGATTCAGGTCTTTGCCTTTAGTAGGTTCAGATTCATTCTCTTGCATAACCACATCGTCATCGTAATAACTTTCAAAAGCTTCCATAGCCTTTCCTTGTAGGATTTGATCATTCAAATTTTGTATCTTTGTTAGAAGTTCATTTTGCGACATAAGTTCTCCCTTTCTGGGTAGTTTGTTTGTTACCCCTATCATCGTCTAAAAATAACAATTGCAAAAGTAGACAAAATCAGTAATCATTTTTGCAGTAATAGGAAAATGGGGAACCCTAATTTGGACCTAAATCTATTAAATACATTTATAGCTGTTGTAGAAACGGGATCGATGACCCAAGCGGCAAAACGCTTGAAGCAACCCATTTCTCGCGTCAGTCGCGCCATACTTAGATTAGAAGGAAATCTTAATCAGCATCTCATTCTGCGGACTACCCGTTCCTTTCAAGTTACTGAAGCAGGTCGAAACTTATTCCGAGAAGTTCAACCATTGCTACGGAAAATTTCCGAGCTTCAGCGTAATATGGATACGGAAAGTGACGAGCTGACTGGAGTGATTCGAATTACCGCCCCAGAAGATTTTGGACAAAATTTATTGGGGCCAGTTGTTTCCGAGTTAAGTGTCCTGCATCCGCGGCTAGAAATTGATCTTAATTTAACTGATGATTTTGTGGACTTAGTCAGAACGGAAACCGACATTGGAATCCGTGCTGGAAAGTTACGCGATTCAACCTTAAA
>JAYSSX010000613.1:0-7260 GCA_043720315.1 Pseudobdellovibrionaceae bacterium
GTTTGTGCTGATTGTTCACCTGACTCGATACTGTCTTGTATTTGAATCGAATTATCCAATAAAAGTTCACTTAATTTTCTTTTGGTTTCTTCTAAACGAACGACATCCCTTAGTTTGAATAAGTAAGTGTCTAACAAGGTCGAACCTGGTTGGATCAACTGCGTTTTGGGTAGGTCGCCCATGGACATATAAACCCTAGGTGCTACGGAACCAAACCGTAGCCCTTGAGTAGGATCTTCTTTTATTTCGTCATCAATGGTGAACTCTGCAGATCCCAAGTGAATTCTATCGCCAACTTTAGCATTTAACTGAGTCAGCAATTCCGAATTGACCCAAACGCAATCGCATTTTCCAATGTCTTCACCTCGACCGGTTTTTGTATTTAGCTGTAACTTGCCATATAAGGGATAGTTAACATCAATGGCCTTAATTTGAACTAAACGACTGGTATCTACTGACTTCACCATCGAAAACATTTCGATGGAACGAGAGACCTGATCGATATTCGAAATACCTGCTAAATTTTGTTTTTCAAATTCGACATTAATTTGTTTTCTTGCAAAAACGGAAATATCGCCAGCCATAAGGGCTTGGCTTTGCTCTTTAATATTGGCACTGACTCCCCCCTTAAAACTTTCTACAATCGTAAATCCTAAAAATCCTAAAGTGAAATTGATTACCAAAAAAAGAGAGGCCTTTTTGGTATTGCGCAACTGAAGAAGCGACCATTTCAGAAGGTTCATTCCAGGCGGCCATTTTTCAAAAGAAGTCTTCGATCTGCGCGGGCCGCTAATTCTAAATTATGAGTTACCAAAACACAGGAAGTTTTGTTTTGCTTTATTAAATCAAATAAAAGATCCATGACCTTCTGGCCTGTCTCAATATCCAAATTTCCACTGGGTTCATCAGCTAACAGTAGCTGGGGCTCCAACGCCAGTGCGCGAGCAATCGCTACCCTTTGCGCTTCTCCACCACTTAATTGACTGGGAAAATGATGTTCCCGCTTTTTAAGGCCCACTTTATCCAACCAATGAGATGCTTTCTTTTCTGCATCCGCGATTTCATTGATTTCCAAAGCAATCAAAACGTTCTCGACCGCCGTTAAATGCGAAACTAAATGGTATTGTTGAAAAATAATTCCAATATGCTTAGCTCGAAAGGACGTTAACTGATTTTGCGTCAATTCCTTAATTTCCGAATCTAAAATCTTTACGCTGCCCTTATAATCCTGATCAATAGCCCCTAAAATAGATAACAGTGTCGACTTACCAGATCCAGAAGGCCCAACAATCGAAACAATTTCATTTTCATTCAATTGAAATCGCAAATCGCTCAAAATGTGCAACTGGTTATCCATCTGACTATAAAATTTACCGAGGCCTTGAATATCTAAGATCATAAAATACTCGAAAGAAACAGGTATAAACTATCGGCAATCACTTTATGTCCCTTTTCGTTGGGATGGATTCCGTCAGACTGATTCAAGTCCGATTCGCCGGCAACACGATCCAAAATGAACGGAATTAATCTTACTTTTTCTTTTTTAGATAAATTTAAATAAATACTCTCAAATTTTTTAGTGTACTCGGCGCCGTAATTTGGTGGCGCTTTCATCCCGGCAAGAACCACTTCAATTTTCTGTTTCTTAGCCGACTTAATAGCGGCCGACAAATTTTTTTCAGTCTCTTCTGGCTTTAATCCCCTTAGAGCATCATTCGCCCCCAATTCAATAATCACAAATTGCGGCTTATTTTTAGCGATCCATTGAATTCGTTTAGTCGCACTGGCTGAAGTAGATCCGCTAATACTTGAATTTAGAATAGAAACTTTTTTAGATTCGGCTTTAAATCTGTTCTCTAAAATTTTTGCGTAAGATTTTTCGGAAGCAACTCCGTAACCTTCGCTGATAGAATCTCCTAAGATCACTACCAATTTATTCGCAGATTTTTCCGCTGCAATAGGATCCTGTGCAAAGGCAACAGTGGACAAAACGAGAAAAGAAAGAATGTAACGCTGGGTAAAAATAAAAACGGCAGTCATAATTCTATTTTATGGACTGCCGCTTAAAGGTCACTAAATAACTTAATCTTTTATTAACTAAAACTAAGTGCTTTGTGATTTATTTTTGTAAGTAGGGTTTAGCCTTCATCACGGAAGCCGCCGCCACCGCCGCGTCCACCGCCACTACCGCGTCCACCTCCGCCGCCACCGCCGAAGCCACCGCCACCGCCGAAGCCACCGCCACCGCCGCCACGTCCGCCACCGCCGCCGAAGCCGCCACCACCGCCGCGTCCACCGCCGCCACCACCGCCGAAACGTCCGCCGCCTCCGCCGCGTCCGCCTCCGCCTCCGCCGCCACCTGGTTCACGTGGTTTTGCTTCACTAACATTGATGTTACGACCTTCGAAAGATTGGCCGTTTAATTTTTCAACTGCTTCATTGGCGGCATCGTCAGATTCGAATTCTACGAATCCAAAACCTTTGCTGCGTCCAGAGTCACGATCAGTAACTACGCGTGCAGATAGAACTGCACCAAATTTAGAAAACTCAGCTTGTAAAGCTTCGTCTCTTACTGAAAATGCTAAATTGCCAACGTATAACTTTTTACCCATAAAGACCTCCTTCGGTATTGTGTAGGGTCACCGCAGGAGCCAGAGTATCTACCGGAAAAATTCGGAACAGAACATATGGAACGCGGATTTAACTACTTAATAAATAACAAACTTTATGTTTATAGACAAGTCTGGAAATGGATTCTTCGCTCTAGGAAAGTCCAATTTAGCGCAGATTATTAAACTGGATAGGGACTGCGAAGCTACTTTGTCTTAACAATGCCATTGCCTCTTGCAGCGAATCGATACTTTTTGATTCGACCTTAACCTTGGTGTCATTAATTTGTGCCTGTACTTTTAGTTTGGAATCCTTGATGACCTTTATAACTTCTTTAGCGACCTCTTTTTCAAGGCCTTGAATTATCGTCACTTTTTGTCGCCACATTTGCCCACCGGCGGGTTCCATTTTTTCAAACTTCAAAGCTTTAATATCAACGCCTCGTTTACTTAGTTTAGTTTGCAAGATGTCTTTCATCGCACCCATTTTGTATTCATCATCACCTAAGATAGTGATTTCTTTTTTGTCCCACTTAACTTCGCTTTTACTTCCCTTAAAATCATAACGGGCTTCGATTTCTTTTCTGGCTTGATTAACTCCGTTATCAACTTCTTGAACGTCTACTTCAGAAACGATGTCGAAAGATGGCATTTTCTCCTCCTAATCCGTGAAAACTCTTATAATTGAAACCAAACTATAAAACATTCTTATACCGTCTCATCAAGAGATTTATGCATTTATGGACTTGAGATTGCTTAAATTTGAGGCGATAATTTAAGTATGTCTGCAGATGGATTCTTTGCCTCTGAAACAACGGGGTACACATATGCAAGCGAGAGACGATCTTTACTTCTGAACTCTAGTTATGAGCCGATGAAGATAGTGAGTTGGCAAAAAGCTTTAGTTCTTTGGTTCCAGGGTAAGGTTGAAGTTCTTGAATTTCACAACGTCTTTGCGCGAAGCGTCACCAAGTCATTTCAATTACCTTGTGTATTACGTCTGAAAAGTTACGTTAAACCAAGATCTTATGGTGCGGTTCGATTTTGCCGCGAGAACGTATATATTAGGGATAACTTCACCTGCCAATATTGCGGCGAAAGATTTTCAACCAAACATCTGACTTTGGATCACGTGATACCGGCTTCAAAACAAGGCCCAAAAAACTGGACCAATGTAGTGGCTGCTTGCCGAGAATGTAATCAAAGAAAAGCCAACCGAACTCCAACAACTGCAAATATGCCGCTGCTAAAGAAACCCGATATTCCGGCATGGCTACCCAGTAGCGATTTGGAAATTAAAAATGAAAGTGGAGTTCCTTCGGAGTGGCTTCAGTATTTGCAATACAAGGCCGGTTAGCTTTATATTTGCCAAATGGAAATAAAGTTAGTTACTGCTGCCGAAATTTTACCTCTACGACATAAAATTCTTCGTCCCGGTGAAAAAATTGAAAAAGCAATGTATCCCGACGATAACGATCCCGCCAATTTTCATTGTGCAATCTATTTAGAAAATCAAATTGTCAGCGTCGCAACCTTAGTTAAAGAATCCAAAGTCGAATTCGAAGGGGAAGGTTACCGACTTCGGGGAATGGCGACGGAAACGACAAAACAAAATTTAGGTTTGGGGAAAGCCGTTTTAATTTATGGGCTTAATGAATGCAAAAAAAGAAAAGTCGAATACGTCTGGTGTAATGCACGTCAAACTGCATTTCACTTTTATGAAAAATTGGGTTTCCAATATCACGGCGAACTTTTTGATATCCCGGGAATAAACTTACACAAAGTCATGTATAAGTATTTGTAAGATTTGAGTTTTCTGACTAGACTTAAGCCATGGAAAAAAACTTACTTAAAAATATCGTACGTATTATCAGCGAAACCAATGGCGTTTCCCTGGAAGACACTATCGAACTACTTGCTAATAGCGATATGAAAGATGAAAGCGAAAAAGCTTTTGAAAATGTTTTAGATTTTAAAAAGAAACTTTCTTTGTTTCAGCAAAACGAACTTCCGATTCACAGTTTATTGCAACATCCTTTTACCCATAGTTTATTTGAATTTTTTCGCTTATTTCCGTTACGATACAATGAAGAACACATTCATTTAACCGGTGCCCTTAACGCAGAATTTTTATATCCACGTTTAAAAAAATTATTTGATGGACCTAACAAAACGGTTTACGAAAAGAAAATTACTGATGTCTATGGTCCAACATCTTGGCCGATTAATTCGGTCGCTGATGTAGATCGTTTAATTCGCCTGAAAGAAAATGAAGGTTTTTTAACTTATTTAAAAATTCTTTTCCTGCCAAAATTAATTTTGGTCGATAAACAGGCTCATATTGAAAGTGCGGAACACTTAGCGCACGAAGTTTATTACAAATACAATGTAGGTAAAATCCGATTAAAATTTACTCTTTCGCGATCCTCGTCCAATGCTTCTGACCAAATACCTGGTGGTGAAAATGTCACCTCGGAAGATGTAGTTTTAGGAATTTATGAAGGATTTAAAAAATTTCAGGATAAACATCCGGATTTTAATTTTACTCTTTCTCCTTCATTTCGAAAAGAGTCCTCATTCTTTGATTCCAGCAAATTCAAAAACCGTAAAGAACATTTTGAAGCCCAAGTAAATGAGTTAGTAAACTTATTGGATAAATATCCCTTTTTGCAAAAACACATGACCGACGTCGATACTGTTGGAAATGAAAATGATCTTTACCGCAAAGAACATTTTATTGAATTTCATAAAGGCTTTAGAAAATTGCAATACCGCGGATTCAAAATCCGCTCGCATCACGGCGAAACCTTTTATACTCTTAAAAAAGGAATCCAAGCTGTCGACAATGCTATGAATATTTGGCACATCGATACTTTAGAACATGGGTTAAGTCTAGGTATCAATCCTAACTATTATTTTCACAGGTTGTATCAGGCTATTTGGCAAAAAAACCAAAAGGGCCAGGCGATCAACAATAAAGATTTGGAATTTCGAGAAATGAGCGAACTGGATTGGGGAAATCATCGACCCGTTTTAGACAAGCTCATTCGCGGCGAAAAATTATCTCAAGCCGAACATACTCAATTTGTTAAAGCCAAATTCCACACGGCGCGTGAAGTCGAACAGTATCAACATGACGTTCTTAATCGGTTGATGCAAAAAGGCGTTTCGCTGATTGCACTGCCTTCTTCGAATAACAAATTAACTGGGCAGTTCGATGATTACAAAGATCATCCTTTTTCATGGTGGGAAAAAAAAGGCGTACAATTAGGCGTTGGTACCGATAATTACATCACCTTAAACACAAATTTTATCAATGAAATGCTAATCGTATTATTTACTGATTCTCGTGATTTAAAAATCACCAAACTGATTATGGTTACTACAGGCGAAGACCGCCGGCCCTACATCAGCCATTTACTGTGGAAAATGCGTAAAAGTTTAGATATCAAATAAATTCCTCTGGGGGGAAATCATGCTGAAGAAGTTTTTCAATATAAGACTGGTCATGACTTTATTTTTAGGTTTCACTGGAGGACTTCCGTTAGCATTAACCGGACAATCAATGCAGGCCTGGCTAACGATTGATAAAATCGACATGGCGACTATCGGTTTTTTTAGTTTAGTTGGCATCCCCTACACTTTTAAATTCTTATGGGCTCCGCTAATGGATCGGTTTGAAGTTCCGTTTTTAGGCCGCCGAAGAGGTTGGCTGGTCATTACTCAAGGACTTCTTGCCGTGACCTTATTTATTCTTTCTAAATTTTCACCGGCCGAAAATACCGAGGCCTTTGCATTGATTGCTGTACTAGTTGCTTTCTTATCAGCCTCACAAGATATCGTCATTGATGCCTATAGAACAGACGTCGTTACTGCCGATGAAAGAGGATTAGGATCTTCGTTGTATGTATTTGGATATCGACTTGCGATGATTCTTTCAGGTGGAATTGCCTTCGTATGGGCCGACTCAGTAACTGGAAATGGTTGGAGTTGGTCTTACATTTATCAAATTATGGCCGCAATCATGTTAGGTTCGATGGTTATCTCGTTTTTATTTACGCCCAAAGTTCCTAAAAACAATGTCGCACCAACAACAAATGCAAAAAATGATTTGATTGGCTTTTTTGCTTTGCTTTTGGCGGTTGCTTTTGGATATCAGTTAACAACTCGCGGAATTTCTCCGGCAATTACCAGTTTAGCGACACAAATGTTTGCTGTTGCTGATCCGGCAACTCCTGATGTCGCGCCAGCACTAACGGCGAATGCAACAAAATGGGTTGATCTATTTGTACTGCTTTTAGGAATCGCTATCACTTTGCCGATAGCTTGGTGGACATCTAAAAAGGCCAAATTCGAAACTCTAAATATATCTATGCAAAACTTCTTCAGCATGAAGGGTGCAACGGCCTTTTTGATTTTTATTATTCTTTACAAACTGGGCGATGCCTTTGCCGGTTCTTTATTAACTCCATTTTTAATAAAAGGTGTAGGCTTTGCTCAGGCAGAAATTGGTGTCGTGAATAAAGTAATAGGCATTTGGCTAACAATTATAGGTGCTATTATCGGCGGGGCGATTATGGTGCGATTAAAATTGTATCGCGCTCTTATGATCTTCGGAATTCTGCAATTAATTTCAAATGTGGGATTTTGG
>JAYSSX010000614.1:0-7856 GCA_043720315.1 Pseudobdellovibrionaceae bacterium
CCTGCCCTGACGATTCGTAAATTTAGAAAAGGCGGAATAAACGCTGAAAAATATGTTGAATATGGTTCAATCACGAAACCAATGGTTGATTTGCTTAGAATTTGTGTTGAAAACGGACTAAATGTTGTGATCTCTGGCGGAACTGGATCTGGTAAAACAAGTTTATTAAATATGTTATCTTCTTTTATTCCTGCTAACGAGCGCATTGTAACTGTGGAGGATGCGGCCGAGCTGCAATTAAATCAAGAACACGTCGTAAGATTGGAAACTCGTCCTGCCAATATGGAAGGGACTGGAAGCGTAACTATTCGGGATCTAATTAAGAACTCATTACGTATGCGTCCCGATCGTATCGTAGTCGGTGAGTGCCGTGATGGTGCCGCCTTAGATATGTTATCAGCAATGAATACTGGTCATGATGGTTCAATGACAACCACCCATGCAAATAGTCCACGAGAATGCTTAGGTCGTTTAGAAACTTTGTGTATGATGGCCGGAATGGATTTGCCGATACGGGCAATCCGTGAACAAATTTCTGGTGCGGTAAATTTAATTATTCAGATTTCGAGAATGTCTGACGGTAGCCGTAAAGTAATTAGCGTCACTGAAGTCTGCGGTATGCAAGGTGATACAATTACCTTACAAGAAATTTTCCGCTTTAAAGAAACGGGATTTGATAAAAATCGAAAAATCTTGGGTCAGTTCCAAGCCATGGGTCTCATTCCTACATTCATTGAAAAATTGGAGCAAAAAGGTGTAATCATTCCGAGAGACATTTTTTCTAATGAACCTAAACAACAAAATCCGCAAGGAACTGCTAAACCAAATATGCCAAACATGAATGCATTTGCACAATTTAAGAGACCTACCGGAAGTGGTACATGAGTAAGGTCCTTTCCAATGATATTTTTTTAATTGTTACTGTGTCGTTTTGTGTATTCTTAATTTGTTATTTGTATATCGATAAAATTATCGCATTTCTCTACCAAAAGAGCTTGGGCCAACGGGAAGAAATTATCCGACTTTTAGATTTAATGTTCGTGGATATTGATCGCAAACGAATCACGATTACCATGTTACTACTTAGTTTTGGTATTGGGACCGTAATGTTCTTTTTACTGTTGCCGAATGTTTTAGCCGGATTTATTGTAGCCTCTATTTGCATCGTAGCTGGCTGGAGTGCTCCGATTTTGGTTATTCGTTACCTTTATGATCAGCGAAATGCAAAATTTGTAGTGCAAATGGTAGACGGCCTTACAATCATGGCTAACGGAATTAAATCAGGCTTAAGCGTCACGCAGTCTATGGAAAGAGTTGTTGATAATTTGCACGGCCCTATCGGACAAGAATTTTCCTTAGTGCTTTCACAAATTCGATTAGGCCGAAGTGTTGAGGAGGCCTTGATAGAATTAACGGATAGAATTCCAGTTGCCGACGTTCAGATGTTCGTAACGGCGGTGAATATTTTAAAGGAAACTGGTGGTAACTTAGCCGAGACTTTTTCAACAATAGTTCTAACCATTCGCGAACGTCAAAAAATCGAGAAAAAAATACAGGCGATGACTGCTCAGGGCCTAATGCAGGGAATTATCATCACCTTGGTTCCTATCGTATTAATCATTGTATTCATGATCGTAGATCCAACCTATTTCAAACCGATGTTTTCCACAACCCTAGGTCTAGTCTTGCTTGCTATCATGTTTGCATTGCAAATTATAGGTGGCCTAACAATTAGAAAAATTGTTAAAATAAATGTGTAGATTCGTCTTTTACACAGTGAGGTTCATGGATGAAACGGTCACATTTATTCGCATTAGCAACGCTTTTCTTTTCCCTTAACTCTTTTGCCATTATCGACATGAAGAATGCCAACTTTTCGCATTCTTGGACAGATATCGAAGCATTAGGTACCGGTTACGATTTAAAAGTAACGCGTACTTATAACAGTCGATCTCTTTTCAATGGTATGTTCGGTTTTGGATGGTGTTCAGATTTCGAAACCAATCTAGAGTTAACTGCTGAGGGCAACATCAAGTTGACTGAATGTGGTGCCGGCCAAAAAGTATTCTTTTTACCAAAAGAATTTAACAAAAAAGATATTGAAAAAACAGCGACGGCAATCGTAGACAAGATGATTGCACAAAAAGTTTTAGATGCGAAAAATGCAAAGACAGCAAAAGATGAGTTAATTGCTGATTCTGACAAACGTGCCCAGTATGCAATGGAGTATAAAGTCACAGTTCCAATTAAAGAAGGAATGCAGTTTTATGCTAACGGTAAAGAAGTAGAAAATATCGTTTACGCAAAACAACTGTATACCCGTAATATGCCTGATGGCAGCAGTATGCGTTTCAATACGCAAGGTCGACTCACTCATATGTACGACAAAAATGGTAATTACCTAAAGTTTGATTATGATAAAGATAGCATCAAGGAGATCTCAGACAACAATGGAAGAAAATTAAATTTTAAATATTTTCCAAATAAAAAAGTTAAAACCATCACTGGTCCAAACAACCTAACTGCGGAATACAAATTCGTAAATGTTGACGATTTAAATTGGGTAAAAAATGGCTGGAACAATATCTATACTTTTGAATACGATGACTTACACAATTTAACTAAAATGAATTATCCAGATAAAACTTTTATTGCAGTAACTTACGACAAGAAGAATGACTGGGTTTTAAGTTTTACCGATCGTGAAAAATGTCTGGAAAAATATACTTATGAATTTTCGGAAGACGATCCTAAGAATCACTACTGGTCTCTGGTGCAAAAGACTTGTGGAAAAGAAGTTACGAATGAAAGTAAACATGAGTTCTGGTATAAAAACCGCGCTGATGGACAAGTCTTTTTACAACGTGTCGCTTCTACCGTAAATGGAAACCTAACTGATATCACTTACCATGAAACTTTTGGTAAACCAGTTATCTTGGTTAGAAACAACGATCGCTCGATTTTTGACTATTATCCAAATGGATTGGTAAAAACCAAAACAAACGCATTTAATAAACTAAACTACGAATACGACAAGCAAAACAGCAAAGTGTCCGTTGTGATCACTCAGGTTTTAAATGAAAAGCTGAAAGTTTTGGCCACTAAAAAAACCGAGTTTAAATATGATCCTAAGGGCAATTTAACATATGCACAAAACTCAGAAGGTCAAAAAATCACCATGACTTACGATCCTAAAGGAAGAATTGCAACTATCACCGATCAAGCCAAGAAATTGGTTAAGATTGATTATGAAGAAAAGTATGGTAAACCTGCTGTTGTTTCAAGACCCGGATTAGGTACCATTAAAGTGACCTACAAAACCAACGGTGAAATTGACAAAGTAAATAGCAATGAGGGGCCAACAGTAGCAATGCAAGTTGCCAGCACCTTTAATAATCTGTTAGACATCATTTCTCCAGCTACGGCTGAAGTATTTAATTAGGAGTGACCATGAAACTAGTATTAGTAATTTCAAGTTTAATGTTTTTTTCGGTCGCTTCTTTTGCTGTTGATATGAATGATCCTGGAATGAAAGACTTCATCGGCAATCGAACTCTGGTACAGGCTGGTGCCGGTACTGTTGGTGGCGAGTGCCCCGATGGAACTTGTTTTGATACTTTGGATGCAAGTCCCATGGTAGGTACCAAAGGTATCTTAAATGGAATTCTAGGAAATACCCCTAGTTCTGGTAAGGACTTAGCCCCTGCTACAGGAACTGACGGAATTTAAAAACCTAATTCGAAAACAGGCAGGTTCAATATTCTTTTTTGTTTTTAAGGGACATTGCTACCTGTAATATACGTGTCTTGGACTGACAAGACTGAACACAACACCAATTAAGTACACTTGGGAACTGTCTCATTATGAGACAGTTCCCTTTTTTGTTACCGAGGTGTAAAGACTGTGTTCGAAGTCAAGACGGCAGGGAAAGTTAACCTATTGAAATCTCTATATTTTATAGCTTTAAAATCTGTTTTTTATTGGCACAGCGATGGCATTAGTTATTATTGAAAGAAAACGGAGAATATTATGAACTCTTTGAAATTATTTATCGCAGCCATTGCTTTAGTTGGATCACAGTTAGTTCATGCTGGTGAATTACCATGCGGAGCTAGAACAGATGACGGTCCAATGGCCCCCGTAGCTGCCAAAAAAACAGTATTACCAGAAATTAGAAAAGTGGCTAGTAAGGCAAGTACCGCACTTCCAGTTAAAAAATCTGGAAAATTAAGAGGTACTTACTAAACGATTTAGCCCTGCCAAAATGGATTATTTATGTGCTCGCTTTAATTCAATATTAAGCCGAGATGCCTGCACCGTTTCGGCCTCAGCCTTTCCACCAAAATTTTTAGCAATAAATTGATTGGCCTGAACAGCCACGTTTCTTCCCAACAAAACTGCACCTTCAGCAACTTGCTGAGTATACTTCCCTACTGAAGAAGTCTGAATCCATTGATGAACTGTTTCTTCTGCGGTTATTGTATTCACTCGAACCTGCAAAACAGCCACTACGACCAAAGAAATCACCAAACACTTAATAATATAACTAAACTCTGCCACCGGTCGCTTCCTTTCTGTTTTGCTTGAAAAACATAAATAAGTTTTCAATATCTTTTTTCGAAAATGGCTTTGTAAGATAAGCCATAAATCCTGATTTCAAAGCTGTTGCCGACATTAACTCTTGTTCCAAGCTTGTGCAGGCAACAATTTTTATTTTCGGCATTACTTGAAAAATTTCCTTCGCAGACTCAATGCCATTTTTTTTTGGAAGAACAAGATCCATAAAAACCAGGTCTGGTCTTAACTTCATCACTACTTCAATGGCTTCTTCCCCATCCGATACTTCTCCAACAATTTGATGACCTAAGTCTTCACAACTTAATCTTAGAAGCTCTCTTACGAATGCAGAATCATCACAAATAACTACTCTCATACCTATTATTTTACGTTTTCAAGAGTGATCAGAGATAGTCAGAAGTTATAATCTAGACTATAGACCCCAGAAATATCCGAAGGTAAATAGGGTCATTGCATTATCAACCGACACTCCATTGATAGGTGCGCTTTGCCCGAAGGCAGGAATATTACTTAAACCATTAAACTGGTTTTTTTCTAGACTGTATTGCAGTTTCCAGATCATAACGTTTTTACGATTGAATTTGATTTCTCCGCCAACGAATGAAGATACCTTAGTTGACTCTACTGAACTTCCCGACTGCAAAAATAATCCAGTGGTTTCCTCGGTGTGCGACAATTTTGGATCTAGGGTCCCACCAATAAACCACGAATAGGTCGGTGATACGGGAACTCTGGCTTCTAAAAGTAATCCATAACCCGTCGTTCTTAAGTTCACTCGACTTAGGTCAGTAGATGGGACTTTTAAGCGGTAATCAGAAAAATGAAATCCAAACGTCATCGAATTTGCTTTGCGAGAAAGTCCGAAGAATTTCCGATAAAATAAACCAAAGTTTATGTATTCGTGTTTCACCGAAATTTTTTCGCCGACATTTGTTACTGAATCTAAGTCTGAACTTAACGATCCCATGTATGAAGCAGACAATCCTAAAAAGGGCGTTGCCCAGAACTTTAATCCCAGTTCAAATACTGGCGAATTTGACAAATAGTCTCTGTAGTTCATGTTTGAAGATGACTTGTTAGACAGTAATCCCGGTGCAAAGAAAATTTCGGCGCGATTCAAACGATTATCATCCGGATGAACTTGTTCACGATACTCTTCAATATCGGGCACTTCTGCACCTAAAATGATGTACTTCACCTGCTCTGATAAAGGCGGAGCTTCTACCGGTTTTGCCGGCTCTTCCATTTTTGGTTCGACGACTTCGACTTTTTGTACTGTTGGCTTCGGCGTGGGTTCAGGTTTCTTTTCGATCTTAGTTGCACTATTATCTGGCTGATAGGCTTCTTGTGTTTCCGGATCCAGCGTTACTTTTTTCTTTTTTGGAGGAGTTAGCGGTGAAGATGTTAAAAGCGCCGAATTGCCGCTTTGATTGATCACCTTAAATCGACCAAAATCCATACTTGGTTCGGCCTCTTTGCTTTTTTTTAGTAAGGCGTCCGAGCTCAAATCGGTCTGAGCAAGGGATTGCAGGCAAAATAATAAAACTAAAAAGAAGTATCGCATTCATCTTGTTTTCGGAGTTTTTCATAATTTCTTTAGAAAACATATGGGTTTCTTTGCCTTTGGTCCAATCCGATTTTCAAGTACAAATTGACCTGAACCGTTCCTAAATTCATACTGGTAATATGAGAAGTAAAGCGGCACTATTTTTATTAGTTTTAACCTATGGTTTTTCCCTTTTTTCGCTGGCCCAAACAAATATCTTTAAAAGTGCCATAGATGATGATCTCAGCTTCAAGACTATAGTACTGGCTGAACCTGAGGATAATGTTAAAGGTATCTACGCCAAACCACTTCACGAACATTTGCAGACACTAATTGCAAAATACAAACAATGGGAAACTGTATCCTTGAACGAAAAACAAATTTTATCCATTGATGAATTTGAAGATAACCCTACTGCTACAAAAAACTACATTAAAAAAACTCGCGGCGATTCCTTATTGGGCTTAAAAATTACCAAAGGTCCCAATGGATTGACGATGAAACTGGATCTATTTTTGGGTTCGGATGGTTTCCTATTAGCTCAACAGTCTGTTTCTGATTTCACCGCTTACGAAATTTCCGATTTAAAAATAAAACTAACACGTTTGTTTACTGACCTGACTGAAAAAATTCCTTATCAAGGATCTGTCCTTTCTAGAAAAGGTAACTTAGTTACCGTTAATGTTGGTACCAACCAAAACTTTAAAGATGGTGATGAATTTAATATCGTTCAAATCATAAAATTGAATCGTCATCCTAAGTTTAATTTTATCGTCAGTGCTGAAAAGGAAATTTTAGGGAAAATCAAAATCACTAAAGCCGAAGAAGCCTTAAGTTTTGCTTCCTTGATTCTAGAGAGAAATGAAAATCTTGTTCAAAAGGGAATGAAGCTCAACTTTATTAGTTTTGTTAACTACAATGAATTGGCAAAGTCGGAAGATGGAAAAATTTTAAATGATATTTCGAATCGTCCCGATTCAGCCGTAGCTTTTGGTAAAAACCCAAAAACTTGGCGTGGCGAAAACCCTCCCTCGTTCGGAAAAATCGGATTACTGTTTGGACTGGCTCAGTATACTGCTACCAATACTTTAAACTCTATCGGTGGTATTTCGGCCTATCAACCCTTAGCAGCAAGTATCGCTATCAATGGCGAGTTATGGCTGAATCCGCGTTGGTTTTTAGACATGAAGTTGAAGCAATACGTTTTTAGCTTTTCAAATCCTTACCCAGCTTCAACGCCTGAAAAACTAAACGTCTCTTCCAGTTTGGCCGGCTTGTCTGCTGGGTATAACTTCCTACTTACCGATGATTTTTTCGGACCTAAGATTAAAACAATTTTAGGTTATTCTAATTTTAGATCTGTGATTGACGATTCAGCTCCCGCTGCTTTAACTTCGCTAAATTTTAGCGGTCTTTCATTGGGCATTTCGGGTTCATTGCCTCTTTCAAACGACATTCCAATTTCTATTGGCGGTCAGTTCAATTATTATCTGTCTTCTTCAATGTCTGAATCCCCGGTTAGCTCTGGTGGCTCGGCTAAAGCTACCATTTCGAATTTTAATCTATTTTTAGAATACCTTTATTCGAACAACGTTAATTTTTTGGGCCAAGTAAATTACGACCTATATAATGCTAGTTTTTCTGGCGCGGGCACACGACCAGATACAGCCACTTCACTATCGCATCAAATTACGACTCTTGCGATTGGTGCCGAATACCTATTTTAGAACAA
>JAYSSX010000615.1:0-2570 GCA_043720315.1 Pseudobdellovibrionaceae bacterium
GAAACATGAACCATCATGCCCTGATAGGCTTCCGGACTTCCCAAACCGTAGATGCAGGATACACTGCTAACAATAATAACGTCTTTACGATCAAATAACGAACGTGTTGCGGAGTGGCGCATACGATCGATCTGTTCATTGATGGCCGAATCTTTTTCAATAAAAGTATCAGTGGTAGGAATGTAGGCTTCGGGTTGGTAATAGTCGTAATAACTAACAAAGTACTCCACCGCATTATGCGGAAAAAGTTCCTTAAATTCCATGTACAGCTGCGCCGCTAAAGTTTTATTCGGAGCTAAAATCAAAGCTGGCTGGTTCAACTCATTAATTGTGTGCGCCATACTAAAAGTCTTACCGCTGCCCGTAACTCCCAGAAGCACTTGGTGCCGCTGACCTTTTGTAAAGTTGTCCAGCATCTGCCGAATCGCTTCGGGCTGATCACCCGAAGGTTTAAATTCAGAAACTAGTTTAAATTTCTTTGCCATCAGTTTCCCACTTACAGAGATGATAACCTCTTTACTACTTGCTGACTTCCCAGAAACAACCCTCTGCCGTATCAGAAATCGAAATTCCCAATTGCAACAGGTGATCCCTTAATTCATCCGACTTTTTAAAATCCTTTTGCAGCCTAACTTGCCAGCGCTCCTTGACCAAACCATCGATGTGTTCTCGCTTTAATTCTTTTTGCGCCAACAGCATGTTATCAATCTGAATTAAAAAATCCGCGGGCTTTTCACCAAATAATGCAGTTAGCTGCGAAACCTTATCAACCAGTTTTTTAAAAGCAAGGGATTTAGCAACAATGGCCGGATTCGACTTCATTCCCAGCTTCACTTGAGTATTAAATAGTTTAATCGACTCATACAAATGGGCAAACATTTCGGCCGTATTTAAATCGTCATTTAGAGCGGCTTCCATTTTTTTCCAAATATTTTGAATCTCTTTTTCAAAATTCAAATCGGGCTTAATTTGCGATAGGTCAGAATCTTTTAAATAATGATCAGCCAATGCTAAGGCAGAATAAATTTTTCCCAATCCTTTAATGGCGATCTGAATCGACTGATCGCTGAAATCGCTGACACTTCGATAATGTACAGATAAAATCATCCACTTAAAAATCTCAGGATGATTTTGATCCATAAAATCGCGACCCGAAATGATATTTCCCAAGGACTTGGACATTTTGGTTCCGCCAAAATTGATCATATTGTTGTGAATCCAATATTTGGCAAAAACTTTATGAGTCACGCCTTCAGTCTGGGCAATTTCATTTTCATGGTGCGGGAAAATTAAATCCATGCCCCCACCGTGAATGTCGATCTGATCTCCAAAAATAGCCCGATTCATTGCCGAACATTCAATATGCCATCCTGGTCGTCCTTTGCCCCAAGGTGAATCCCAAAAAGGTTCTCCCTCTTTAGCTGGTTTCCACAATGCAAAATCCAAAGCGCTTTGTTTTTTTCGATCCACTTCGATACGAACCCCTGCCAACATATCATCAGGATTACGTCCGCTTAATTTTCCATACTCAGAGAAAGCTTCGATGGAATACAATACTTCACCATTAACTACGTAGGCTTTTTTTTCGCTGATTAAATCGCTGATCATTTTTATGATTTCGGGCATATACTCAGTAACCTTAGGATTTTGATCATGCGCACGCAAGCCCAATCGCGAATAGTCTATCTCAAATTCTTTGATGTATTTTTCGGAAATGACTGAAGATTCGACACCGTCTTCTTTGGCCTTGTTGATGATTTTGTCATCAACGTCAGTGTAGTTGTAAACGTAAGTTACTTTATAGCCTATTTGTTCCAACCAATTTCGCAAAAGGTTATATACAATGGCCCCACGAAAATTTCCTACATGTAGAAGTCCGTAAACCGTAGGCCCGCAGCAATACATTTTAACTTGCGGCGCCGCTGCAGGTTCAAAAACTTCTTTCTTTCGTGATAGCGAATTGTACAAAACTAAACTCATTTTGCATCCTTCAGACTTAATTCAGCTCGCTGTACTAACGACCCTACTTTAATTAACGGAACTAAAATTTTCAACTCGGTGCCTTGTGGTTTTCCAATCACCGCTACTCGAATGGCTTGAAACAAAAACTTTCCTTTAGCGCCCGTCAGGTCTTTGACTTGATCTTGATACTTTAAAAATTCGGCTTCAGTCATATATTCCGACGTATGTTTTGAAATTAATTCTTTCCAGGTTTCCAAAACTTTTTTAGTCGACTCCCAACCGTAAACTTCAGTGGCCTCTGGAAGAATCACAAAACTTTTATCCGAAAGCGCTCGATACAAAGCCATCGTTTCATGTAGAGTTTCCATATAAGATCTAAAAACTTCCACCGATTTATTTTGCCAAACCGGATCACTCGGAAATTCAAATCCTTCGCGAGCAAAAAACGGCTTTAACAAAGCATAAATTTCAGAATCCGAAAGCGCTCGCAAATGGGTTGCGTTCATCCACTTCAACTTCACCGCATCAAACACGGCACCCGAAGGAATGAACCGCTCCAAAGAAAAAGCATCAATCATTTCTTGCTCGGATAAAATTTCTTTTTCCTG
>JAYSSX010000616.1:0-2862 GCA_043720315.1 Pseudobdellovibrionaceae bacterium
TTTTCAATTATGGAACCTGTATCGCTAGCTATAACATTTTTTACAGATATAACTAAAGGTAAATACTTTTTCACCATTGAATCTGAGTTAGCCGGTTCAGGCTCGCCATTGAGGTGCCGAATAAACTTCTGAACTTCCGAAAACAGAGGGTCAACGTCATTTAAGTTATAATTACTTTCGATGTTCGAACTCAAAATGGCAGCAAAGTCGATCAAGCTTTTTTCCGCCTTAGCTTCGTATTCGAAAGCATCCTCTTCCGAAATATTTTGGAAGATCCAATCTAAAAGGTAGTACTCTGAATATTCAAAAAAGATATCGGCGGCCTTACGGTAAGAGACTAATTTTCCTTCTGCATGTTTGAATTCCTGCGGAGTCCAAATAAATACGCTACCACCGAAAATCAATTTTTTAACCTTCATAACTTGATTGATTAATTCTTCAGTGACCTGGAACTTAGGAAATACCACGCCCACTTCTTTAAGCAGTTTGTATAACTCATCCGCCGTTAAAACTTTACCCGGTTTTGCATTCACCATGTCGGCTAAGTACAGAAACAAGTCATCGATGGAATCAAAAACATATCGCGTGTTTTTGCTGGCTTCAAAACTATGATTTTGATCGATAAAATAATAGTAACGTAGGTATTGTACGTAACCACGACCAACTAGATTTAGAAAGTTTTCCCACTCGCTTGAAGCAATATAATCGGCATCACCGCCGGTTAATGATTTTTTAATTTCCTGGATCAAAGGTAAAAACTTATTAAAATTATCTAGAAACGCCCAATGAGAATTGTACAGTTTAGACATCTCATTTAACAAAACGAAAATGTTTGAAACTTTATACGACTTTTTGTTTTCTTTAATTAAGCCAGCTAAATCCTTAACGGCAACTTGAAGTGCTTTATTGGCGTCTTCAAAGTAACCCGATTCATCATCCAGATTTACTTCGGCCTGGATATTCCACTTTTGCGCATATACTTTCATGTAGGGTAATAGCTTCAGACTGATGCGCTTTATTGAACCTGAAAAAGCAATCAACTTCTTAACTTCTGCCTTAGTAAGAGTGCCTTCCTCGCCACCTACAAAGATTTGCTTCAGATGCATGATTTCTAACAGCAAGGCCGGGGAAATTTTCACGTTGGCGTCTAGGAAATACCGTTCGAAGAAAATTTTAACTTCATTCGCTTTATAGTACTTTGGATTTTCACCTACATAGAACTTTTGAAAAGTATCTAATGCCGTACCAAAACAATCCCAAATTTGTCCAACCTGAGATGGAGAGGCCGAGCCATCCATAAAATGTGACATCGTAGGCAAAACTGAGGATAGACATTGCGCTTCAGACCCTAATTTATTTTCCATCGATTGCGATTCTGGCGGCTTCTCATTTAAGGGAAGGTGGCAAGAAGTCAGCGTCATACACGCTGCAATGACAAGGATCAACTTTCGTTTAAAAAACATAACTGACTCCACCATAATAACGATCATTTGCTCTGAACTGATTTAAAAAATCAGTCGTAACATTTTCATCAGGATTATCGACACCTAAAATATCTGCGCCCACTACGAACGCAAAGCGCTCTTTTGGAAATATCAAAGCTTCGGTACCTATCAAAGTGCCTTTTTGGTCGAAGTCTCTTAGGTAGCTAAAATTCCAAACCGTTTTTTTGGAAAAAAGTTGGGTCTCTACTGCCCCAGAAATTCGCAAAGCATTATAGAAGTTAGTTCGTTTTTCAAAAATCGCTGAACGATAAATACCATTGGAATCAAAGTCAGAAATACTTCCGCCAGTAATTTTTAAATAGTCTAAGGACACTTTAACTGGAAATAATGTTAATGGCGTTTCCATACTGTATTTAGTATGGAAAGTAACCGCTTTCATGGCTTCTGGCCGCTGCAAAACCCAAAGATCAGATGCGGATTTAGTGTCGGGATCGTCTTGCAAATAACTAATAGAAACTTCAGAATTTTTACCCTTTATTCCTAAGTCTGCCCCGGCTAACTTATGAAAACCAACCACAGGTTTTAAAGTCGCATTACCATTGGAATCGACCACGGGAGCATTTAACTGAAATTCATATTGAACCATAAGAGAATTAATTGGTTTTCGTCCGGCATTGACTGAAGCCCAAAAACCATTGTCGGCCTCATATTTAAAACGAGCTGCGGCCGATGTCTGATTGACTAACTCTTTTAATTCAGGCATTTCGATGGCGTAAATTAACCGAGTGTCCTGATCAAAAACAGGAACTGAATTGGAGGGCTGATTATACCAACGACTGTCGGCAACCAAACTACCGTTCTCTTCCTGTATGTTTGGTCCCATAGTAGGAATGAACAAAGGCGACCCAAATACTAGAAAATTCCAGTTGCGATTTCCTAGTTCTAAAAAGGCCCCGGTTAACCCTTGGTCTTGTAAACGTAATGCATCTAAATTGAACAAAGGCTGCCATAAACCTAATTGCCAGTTTTTATCAGCTTCACTCCAAAAATTAAGTTTGCGACCAATTGAAACTTCAGAATTTTTAGACAATTTAAACTGAGCAAAAACTTCTGATAAAGAAAAGTGTGATCCACTTTGGCCTAGATAACTTCCGGCACTGAAATCAAACTTTGTTCCGAAAGCACTTTTTAAATTTTCGTATTTCAGTTGAGTGCTGACCAACTGACTTTGTGATAATTTTGGATTGTCGGGTAGACTTGTTGTATATTGCATTCCCTCGAATCTTAATAAGCCATTCCATCCCTGCGCTTTTTTTTCATTTTGATCTAATGTCATTGTTTGCTGATTTAATTCTGAATCGGCGTTGACGTCTAAATTTTGTGCGAAAACAAAATATGGTAAAAAAATAAAAGCGGC
>JAYSSX010000617.1:0-6390 GCA_043720315.1 Pseudobdellovibrionaceae bacterium
GCATAGTTTGTAGTTGATAAACGAATAGTTCCGCCGGCAGTTCCGTCGGTGACATAAAATCCAGTTCCGCCAGAAGCCGCATCTGTAGCTGTAAAATAAAGTTTTCCATTCCAAGTATAAAAACCACTTGGATAGGCGTTTGCGGACCCAGCATTAATTTCTAAAACCTTTACGGTACCTAACGTTGTTCCGTCTGATTTCCACAGTTCAGTTCCGTTGACTCCGTCATTGGCTGGAAAATAGGCTTCACCGGCTAACTCGCCAATGGAAATAATTGACGAACCTGTAATTCCCGGATTAATATCTTTAACCAAAAAAGTTCCCGCATCAGTACCATCAGAAACCCAAAGTTCTTCGCCATTAACAGAATCATAATTTGTAAAAAACACTTTGCTTCCAATAGCTTTAGAAGCTGACAAAGGTGCTGCAGCCGATCCAATATTTTTTGTAATAGCTGGAACTTTTACAGGGGAAGCATCATTAATTCTTGCTATCGCACTTGCCGTTCCTAACGTAGAATTCGTTGTTCCTGATATAGTTACTAAAAATTCGCGTGAAGCCTGAGTTTTTGGTCGGTATAAAACCGGAATCGGAAGTACTGGCGTTACGGTACCAGCAGGAATTGTTAAAACAGCAGATTTAGATGTATAATCCAGTCCAGCTAAGGCTGTTACGTCTGAAGTTGAATAGGTCACAGTTATAGTTTTGCCACTTGGAGCAGATAACAAAATAGGAAAATCCATAGTTCTAGCCAATTCAGTATCAGTGATATCGGCAATGTTTAAAGTTGGGGGAAGATCGTTATCTAAAATAGTCACGGTGGCAGCAGGATTTGAACTATTCGCCACATTCGTCATTGAACTTATAGTCACTATGAATGTTTCATCATCTTCGTCTAATAAATCTTCGGAGATCGGAATGTCAAAAGTAGTCGACATAAATCCTATTGCAATACTACCATCAATATCAGATGCCGAAGTGTAATCGGCAGGAGCCAAAGCTGTCCCACTACTTGTTGCATAGTTAAAAGTCACGGCAAGGGCAGAGGCTGCTGTCAAATCTACAGTCAGTGTTGCCGTGCCAGTGTTTTCGTTTACGCTGATATTTGAAATGGATAAAGTCGGAGCCACGTCATTATTATTAATAGTCACTGTTCCCGATGCAGTAGAAATTGTTGCATTTACAGGATTGGAAATTTGAATCGAAAAAGCCTCATTAGTCTCAAAAGTAGTATCATCGGAAATGGGAACGGAAATATTAACAGTGGTTGTTCCAGCCGCAATTGTGATGGCTGATCCCGAACTATAAGTATAATCGCCACTCACGTGCGTGGCAGTTCCAGCTAATGTAGTCCAGTCAAAGGAAACGGGTAGTGCCGATACCGACGATAAAGTAACTGTGTAACTTAGTGTTCCAACCGCTTCAGAAGCAGTAATGTCGGAAATGCTTAAACTAGGCGTCGCATCGTCATTGTTAATGGTAACCGTTTGTACTGTAGTAGCGCCTAGGGCCGCTCCAGCACCTGGTGCTCCCATTGTCATAATAACAGTGTCACTTCCTTCAAAGATGGAATCGTCAACGATGGACAAAGTTATAGATCCTGAAGTTTGACCTGCTAAAATAGTAAGACTGGCCGACGAACTTGTGTAATCAGTAGGGTCAACTGCAGTACCTGTAAAGGTGATTGGAATCACTACATTAGAAGCGGCTGCGAAATCTAAATTTGCAGTCACAGTTACCGTACCACCATTTTCAGCGATTGACTGGGTCGGTGTTGAAAATTGCGCATAAACAGTATTGTCGTCATTTATAATAGTGCCAGTTGCTGAAGTGGCATTTAACGTCGCATTAATTGGATTTGAAAAACTAAGAGTAAAAGATTTATTAGCTTCCGGCGTGCCATCATCAGCAATAGCCACGTCGAATTGTGCAGTTGTTTGTCCAGCAGGTATCGTAATTAGCAAGGCGGTAACATCAGTAAAGTCTGTACCGGCTATTGCAGTTCCGTTAACGGAATTTACTGTGAATTTCGAGTCAAACATACTTACTAAATTTTGAGTCACCATAAAAGACAATTGGCCGCTGCTTTCATTTCCACTTGGGCTGGTAACAGAAATGACCGGAATAGCTTCGTCATCAACTAAAGTAACTTGTTTTAATTGAGAAGTTACTTTCCAATCAGTATCAAAAGTTGAAATGCTAATTTGATAAAGTGTATCGCCTTCAAAAATAGAATCATTAACAGTTTGCAATATGAAAGTTTGTGAACTTGATCCGGCGGGAATGGTAAGTGTTAAAGGAATGGGTTGGAAGCGGTTGGGAGCCCCAGTTAAAAGTAAATTAAGGACTACCGGTTTTCGCGCCGCTTTATTTAAAGTGACCAAGATCGAAGCACTAGTACCTTCAGTGATATTCAACTGGCTGGAATCTAAATTGATTTGATTTTTTGCAGAACTGGCATCTTCACTTTCGTTGGTTATCGAGCCTTTAACGGAACAACCCAAGGCGAAGGGAACGACCAGAGAGGTCAATAGAACTGCCTTCCAATTGAATTTCTGCGATAACGTACTGTTTTTCATGTATTAAAGATCGGCAATCTAGACCAATGTCTTAAGATCCAAAATGAGATTTTTTATTGTATGTCCGGCAATGTCATTAAGCCGCCAAATCTGGCTATTTCCGGGACACTGTCTTAGAATGAAACGGTGAAATCGACTAAAATTCGGTCCAAAATAAGACCTAAGTCAGAAACTAAACGTAAACGCACTTCTCGACCCAAATTTATCGAGCATCCGCTGTCGTCTTCGACCGAATTCACTAACCGAGAATTGGGATGGCTAAATTTTAATCTTCGTGTTTTAAACGAGGCAATGGACACACGTAATCCATTATTAGAACGATTACGTTTTTTAAGCATAGCAAATTCCAATTTAGATGAGTTTTTCATGAAACGTGTTGGAGGACTAAAGCGACAAATTGCCTTGGGAATCAACGTAAAGTCTTCTGACGGTAAAACCCCAGTCCAACAAATGATTTCGATTCGACAGTACGTCAATCCAATGATTATGAGTCAGGCCCTTTGCTTATCTAAAAATCTAAAGCCAAGTTTAAAAGAACAAAATATTCATCTTTTGACTTGGAAAAATCTTTCAGCAAAAGACAAAGAAATCGCGCAAAAGTACTATCAAAAAAATGTTTTCCCGGTTTTAACTCCTTTGTCAGTTGATCCCGGACACCCGTTTCCTTTTATTTCGAACTTATCGACTTCATTGGGGATTCGATTACGGCACCCCGATCGTGAAGATCATTTTTTCGCACGGGTAAAAGTTCCGCAAGTCTTGCCTCAATGGGTAAGAATCGAAACAAGCAACGACAAGGAATTCAAATTTATTAGTTTAGTCGAACTGATCAAAGAAAATCTAAACGATCTTTTCCCTAAAATGGTTGTTCTTAACGTGATGCCTTTTCGCCTGACTCGAAATGCTGATATTTCCCGCGATGAAGAAGACGCGGAAGATCTACTTTCTATGATTGAAGAAGAGTTACGAATGCGACGATTTGCCGAAGTGGTTCGATTAGAGCACGGGCCCAATCCTGATAAGTGGATGTTGCAGTTTTTAAAAGAAGAATTAGAACTTGAAGATCAGGACATCTATGAGCTTCCGCAAGAATGGGACTTGGATTATACCGGTTTAAAAACCATATTTGATCTACCACTCAGTAATTTAAAATACAAACGCTGGGAACCGATCGAGCCATTGCCGTTTCGCGAAGAAGATATTTTTTCTTTGATCCGCAGACAAGACCAATTAGTGCATCATCCTTACGAAAACTTCACTACGACGGTAGAAAAGTTTATAACAAAAGCTGCTGCAGATCCGAACGTTTTGGCAATTAAAATGACTTTGTACCGCACTGGAGATAACTCGCCTTTTATTAGATCTTTAGTTAAAGCCGCTGAAATGGGCAAACAGGTTGTTTGTTTGATCGAACTAAAAGCGCGTTTTGACGAAGAAAGAAATATTTATTGGGCGCAAGCATTGGAAAATGCTGGCGTTCATGTTGTGTACGGAATTGTCGGATTAAAAACGCATTCTAAGACTGTATTGGTAGTTCGAAATGAACCCGATGGAATGGTTAGTTACGCCCATATAGGAACGGGAAACTACAATTCTGTAACCGCGAAACATTACACAGATCTGGGACTGTTCACCGCCAATGAGGCCATCACTTCCGAGTTAATAGAATTCTTTAACTATTTGACCGGACGATCTTTGAAAACCGATTACAAAAACTTGATGGTTGCACCGATCAACATGTTTCAGCGTATGCGTGAACTTATAGATCGTGAAGCCCAATGGGCAGCGCAGAAAAAGCCAGCGCAGATTTTCGCGAAGATGAACAGTATGGAAGAGAATGATATTTCAATGGCGTTGTACAATGCTTCACAGTCGGGGGTCAAAATTGATCTCGTAGTTCGTGGTTTTTGTTGTCTTCGCCCGCAAGTCAAAGGACTTAGTGAAAACATTCGGGTTATGTCTTTGATTGGCCGATTTTTAGAGCACTCTCGAGTTTTTTATTTTAGAAACGGTAAAGAGAATCCGTTGGATGGAGATTTTTTCATCGGCTCGGCCGATTGGATGTACCGAAATCTTCATGCTCGAGTAGAATGTTTAGTTCCCATTTTAGATGTTCGATTGAAAAGTAAAATTTGGAATTTGCTGACCCTTCATCTTAAAGATCAAAGGCAAACTTGGGATATGGATGAAAATGGATTTTATAAACAGCGACAGTCCACCGATCTAGGGCTGCAAGAGCATTTAATGGAAAAAGCTCAACAAGAAATTTTAGAAGAAGAAATCAAAGCCGATGCGGAAGAAAATCGAATTCAGTAAAGGTTTCAGTAGTCCTAATTAGAAATTTTCAAATAAATCTAAAAGAATTCCATCCTTTAGGCCCACTTGCGGTACCAACACCTCGGTACATTGGGCAAGATTTAAGATGGCCACAACATTATCAATGGCTGGCATTATGACATCGGCGCGGTCTTTTCTTAATTTTAATTTTTTAATTCGATCATCGATGCTCATTTTTTTTACAATCTCTTGCAATTCGGTGACTTCAAAAATATTAAATTTGTGATCCGATGAAGGGTCATGACGTGGATTTATTTTATTTTCTTCCTGTAATTTTAAAATTAATTTTAAAATGGCCTCGAAGTTTCCGCCTGTGCCTATAGCTGTTTCGTAATGAAAAGTATCTTTGTTAAAATAGTTTTCGTAGGTTTTTTTGGGATCTAATGGTTTAAGTAGCGACCGGATCGTTCCACTTTGAAAACTGTTGGTTTTTATTATTTTGGAATTAGAAACCGTAGATAGTTCGACCGAACCTCCACCGATATCAATCAACAGAAGGTTTTTACCTTGCATATGAACGATATATTGAATGGCACGATAAACCAGCTGCGCTTCTTTAAGGCCCGAAATAGTTTCTATTTTTATTCCTGAGGCTTTGTGGATAGCCTTTGCAAAGTCGGCACTGTTTTGGGCATCTCTTAAGGCGCTGGTTCCGATAGCACTGATTTTTTGTGCCTTTAGTTTTGCACAATGTTGGGAAAATTCGATAAATGCCTCGACAGCGGTTTCGGTTTTTTCTTTGGAAATAACTTGTTTTGAAAAAACGTCGTCTCCTAACCGAATTTGTACTCTGAATTTTTCAATAGTTTCTATTTGAACTTGACCTTGAAATCGATACAAGTCGGCGATGACCATTCTAATGGCGTTGCTTCCTATATCAATGGCGGCTAATCGAACCGGCTTATCAGTTTTCGCTTCAGTTTGAGCGCGTTGCTTCTTTTCCACTTTAATAATGTCTCTTCCGTTGAGTTATTATCATTCATTCAATACAATATTTTCAATGAAAAAAATCGTATTTGCCCTTGTGATTTTAGTCTCTTCAGTTTGTTCAGCACAAGCTAAAGTTGATACCCAGTTTAGTGGACGACTTACCGGGTTGTTTCAGTGGTACCAATTGCCCACCTCGGTAAAAGACCAATTGGAGTTCATGCCACCTCGATTGAAGTTAAAGACTCGCTTAACTAGTGGGGAACATATTGAGATTGGATTTCGGGTAGACGCGGGCAAAGCACGTAATCCGGCTGGTGGTGAGCAAACTATTCAGTTGAAGGAAGCGTTTTTACGATGGAACCAAAACGACTGGAATTTTCAATGGGGCTTAATTCCTGACTATTTTCTTTCTGAACAGAAAAACCACTTTGATTATAATTACCTATCTTCGCTGGCTGATTCATTGTCGCAAAGGTTTACTTACATTTATGAGGCGGACCAGGGAATTGCTTTTACTAAAAAATTTGAATCGGCAGTTGTTTCG
>JAYSSX010000618.1:0-4492 GCA_043720315.1 Pseudobdellovibrionaceae bacterium
ATAACCGTAACAATCGCATTTTTAACAAGAGGTTGACCAACGTGAGTTGCTTCGCCACCAATCATAAGAACGTCTGTAAGTTTAACTTCAGCGCCCAAAGCGTCTGTTAATTTTTCAACCTTTAGTCGGTCACCAGGTTGAACACGGTATTGTTTTCCACCAGTTTGAATTATGGCGTACATGAAAGCCTCCAAATGAGAGTTATTAAGCTATGAGTAAATGCCACCACGCAACAGGGTTGTCAATGGTACTTTTGCTTTTTTAAGGGCGTTTTCTATTGTCCTATAAGGACGGGTGGCCAATGCAAAAGCTCTTGTCGGTCAAAGTCAAGTTAATGAATTTTGTAAGTGTTTGATATTGTTAGTATTTGGTAACATTTTAATCTATATCTGATCGGCTGGACATTTACCTTTTACTCTTTGTCGCGCTTTGAATTTATAGCTTTCAACAAATTGCGGATTTTTTTTCAATCCCGCAATCAAAGCCTCTCGTAAATTCGGATATTCAGACACCTGAAAAATGCGCAAAGGCCGAATACGATCAAACCCGACACCGCCCGAGGCAATAAAGTCTGAAGTCAGAACTTTAATTGTTTTAGTTCCAGCTGGTTTTGTTTGGTTCCACTGCACATTTATTTGGCAATCATTAGACTGAAATCCAAAAGCACTCCAAGAAAGGCCTCCATCAATTGGAGACACTCCGATTTTTATCATTCGCTGGAATTCTTCTTCAGAAACCTCTAAGCCAATAAGTGTTGAGTCAAAAGGAAAAATTTCGTAGATGTGGTTAAAATTCAGGTGACCGGCAGGCAAGTTTGTACGAAACGTTCCGTTGTTTAGCAATACGGTATCAAACTGCGGATACAAGCGATGTAAAAGATCGACAACAAAATTTCCTAATGAATTTTCGCTAGAAAAATTTTTGGTGAGCTCTTTGGGAGATTTAACCCCCAGATCTTCTCGCGCTTTTAGCAATGCAGCCTTTCGATACGAAGCCAGAATTTCATCGGCCTTATTTTCGTCTTCTTGTTTAACACGAAAGTTTTTTGCAGCCATAATCGGTTCTACTTTAGAGTTTACTTTCGGATCAGCACATTTCATGTTTTGATTTTCCCAATAAACATGACTACAGACAGGAATTAAACCAGTATTAAGTTTTATGTCTTGGGGAGTATCTCCTAACCATGCAACTCCTAAATAAGAGTAATGCGAAAATGCCTGAATAACCATAGCACCATTTATTTTTTTATAGATACCCTTATGGGTGTGGCCGCCTACAAATGCATCAACTAAACCTTCAGGAAGTTCGGACGCCATCTTTACCAATCCGGTTTTTCCGCAAGAGCTAATATCCTCCATAGACTCCAATGAATTGTCCGAACAACTACTTCCAGAATGCGCCACGACGATAACGTAATCCACTTTTTGTTCTTCGCGCAAATTAACTGCCCAATTTAAAACAGTTTCCTTCATAGATTTGAACTCTAGATCAACTAGATTCCGACGATCCGTTGTATCTGGTGTGTCTTCACCGGCAACTCCAATAATTCCAATGTGGACACCTTGCCTCTCAATCACTTTAACTGTAGCTAATTTGCCTTGAAAGCGGTTTTTTGGATCTAGAACGTTAGCCGCCAACCAAGGAAATTGCGACTGATTGATTCTTTCTAATAAAGCTCCCACTGGGTTGTCGTTCGTTTCTGAAGGAACCGCCTTTTCCCCCAACGGACCATAATCAAAATCATGATTTCCCAAGGCAACAGCATCCACTTTAATGTAATTTAAAAATTCGATAACCGATTGCCCTTCAAACATATTCGAAACCAAAGTTCCTTGAAATAGATCGCCCGCATCGACATGTACAATAGGATAAAATCCAGCTGCATCAGAATAGGCTTTCTTTACAGCTGCAAAAAGTTTGGCTCCCGCTTTTTCAACTTTTACATTTTGGGTTTCCACCCATTGCGGGTCAAGAAAACCATGGAAGTCAGTGGTACCTAAAAGAAGAAGTGGTTTCCGGTTGGTAGGCTTGGAGAATGAAAGCGACTTAAAATCTTGAGTATTGACCGACTGATTCGAACTACGCAAAGATTTGGGGTAAAAAACCATTAACGCGTAGTCGAACAGCGCAAGACTCAAGATTAAGCCGATTAAAAGTTTCCAATTTTTCATTACTTTAATTTTAGCAGAAAGAAATTTTTAAAACATTTATTATGACCTGTTTAGGTCCAAGGTCCTAGAATCCAGCTACTGAATGAATATTTCGTATTGCTCGATATGATAGCCGGGCTCAATCTTAAAAGCTACTGAACGACCTAGTTTCTTTTCGATAAAATTCAAAGTTTCGCCCTCTACCTCATAGATCCAATCAATAACTTCTGAATGGCAATGAACGACTATACTTAACTTTTTATTGTCTAATTGAGGATGGTCCCGTTCCAATTCACGGAATAACTCATTCGCGATTGTGGACTTCCGTTTGTTATATCCTTTTCCATCACAGTAAGAGCAGGGTTCGCACAAAGTTTTTATTAAACTTGGACGGATACGTTTCCTGGTCATCTCAACAAGGCCCAGGGCTGACATTGAAATGACATTGGTTCGTGCGCGATCTTTTGATAACTCTTCCTGAAGCATGGACATCACTTTTTCACGATGCGATTCCTTTTCCATATCGATAAAATCGATAATAATAATTCCACCGCAGTTTCTTACCCTCAATTGATGGGCTACTTCTTTAACGGCTTCTAAATTGGTCTTTAGAATAGTATCTTCTAAGTCTTTTTTCCCTACGAATCTTCCTGTATTGATGTCGATTACAACTAAAGCTTCGGCTTCATCAATGACTATGTAGCCACCCGATTTTAACCAAATTTTACGATCCATAGATCGCGAAATTTCAATATCGATATCGTACAAATCAAACAATGGTTTAGGTTCGGAATAAAGAATAATATTTTGTTTATATTTAGGCATTAATTGCGAAACGAACTTGGCCACTTTTTTGTGGATTTCGTCATCATCAACCCATACACATTGTACGCTTTCATTCATTAAATCGCGAAGAGCACGAAGTTCGACATCGATTTCCGAGTGAATAAGACCAGGAGTTTTTTTCTTTTCGTAATTTTTTAAAACTTCTTTGCTAAGCCGATCTAAGTATTCGATGTCATTTTTTAAACTTTCTTCACTGGCGCCTTCGCCAGCTGTTCGCACAATCACGCCACCATTTGGGTTAATTTTTTGAACTAGGTTTTTCAGTTGTTCGCGTACAGCTTCGCTTTCAATCCTGCGAGAAATTCCCAAATGCCTTACTGTAGGTAAATAAACAACGAAACGACCCGGTAAAGAAATATGGGTCGTTAAGCGCGCGCCCTTGGTGCCGATGGGATCTTTTGAAACCTGCACCAAGATATGCTGGCCTTCTTTAAGTAAATCCTGAATGGGAACTTTGGGAATATTTGAAACTGGTGGATCTTCTTGTTCATCGATTTCTAAAGGCTCATCCTTGTCGAAATCCATGAATCCTTCATCGTGATCTTCACGAATGTCGCCGACATAAAGAAATGCGGCTTTGTCTAACCCGATGTCCACAAAAGCGGCCTGCATACCTGGCAAAACTCGCAAAACTTTTCCTCGATGAATTGAACCTACTAAAGTAGGTGAAGTTTTTCGCTCGATTTTAAAATCAGTAAGGACACCGCTTTCAACATAAGCGACGCGGGTTTCTTGTGGTCTTACATTAATTAAAATTTCTGCAGCCATGGCCAGAACACTCCTGACAGAAGTCTAGTTACTAGAACTCAAATTGGTTTAAATCAACCTAGGACGCACTTAAACACAGGATTTGGCGAAATGCACTCTACTTTTAAATTTAAATCTTAACTTTTTCACCAGTGTTCCGATAAGAGACGTAGGAGAATTCATGGCTACGATTGATAAATTGTTTGAAACAATGGTAGAAAAAAACGCTTCTGATTTACATGTCACTAGCGGTGCTCCTCCTATTTTACGTTTACATGGAAACATGATGCCTCTTGAGTACAAGGATTTAACAAATCAAGACGTACAGGCACTTATCTTTGAGATTCTTACTGAAAAGCAAAAGAAGGCCTTCATTGAAAAATGGGAGCTTGATTTTGCCTATACAATTGCTGGCATCGGTCGTTTTCGTTGTAACGTATTCATGCAACGTAAAGGTTTGGGAGCCGTTTTCCGGGTAATTCCAGAAAAAATTAAAACTCCACAGGAATTAAATCTTCCTTCTAGTCTAATTGACTTAATCGACTGTGATAAAGGGTTAGTACTTGTGACAGGTCCAACCGGATCGGGTAAATCAACTACATTGGCCGCATTGATTCATCATATTAATATGACGAAAGATGCGCACATCATTACGGTTGAAGATCCCATCGAGTTCGTACATCAAAATATTAAATGTCTAGTGAATCAACGTGAAGTTGGTACTCATACAAAGTCATTCGCGAATGCCT
>JAYSSX010000619.1:0-4659 GCA_043720315.1 Pseudobdellovibrionaceae bacterium
CCATTGATCAAGGAACAACCGGCACTACGGTAAGTATTTTGAATCACGGCGGAGGTCTGGTTGCAAAAGTTAATCAAGAGTACCCACAAATTTTTCCGAAACCGGGCTGGGTAGAGCATAATCCGGAAGATATTTGGAAATCAGTTATGGCGACCATTAAAAGTGCGTTGGAGCAAAGTCATTTAACCGGACTTGATATTGCGGCCATTGGGATTACCAACCAACGCGAAACGGTGGTTGTATGGGATAAAAAAACGATGGCCCCTGTTTACAATGCCATCGTTTGGCAGTGTCGACGTACGCAGGACTTCTGTGAACAGTTGAAAAAGGAAAAATTACAAACCATGATATCCAAAAAAACGGGTTTGGTCTTGGACCCTTATTTTTCAGCTTCAAAAATTCGGTGGATTTTAAAAAATGTAAATGGTGCGAATCAAAAAGCAAAACAGGGACAACTGATTTGTGGAAATGTTGATAGTTATCTTTTGTTTCGACTGACCGATGGAAAATCCTTTTATACTGACGTTAGCAATGCTTCAAGGACTATGCTGATGAACTTACAGACTTTGCAGTGGGATAAGGATTTGTTAAAACTCTTTGGCGTATACGATTCGATGTTGCCAGAGATCGTCGAATCGAATTTTATGTTTGGTCATACAAAAAACTTGGGCGTATTGCCTGACGGAATTCCTATAACTGGTATTGCCGGTGATCAACAGGCGGCCTTGTTCGGGCAAACTTGTTTTTCAGCCGGGGAAGCCAAATGCACTTTTGGCACCGGAAGTTTTTTACTGATGAATACGGGCCAAGTCATTTCACGTTCGAAAAATAAACTATTAACGACAGTGGCTTGGAAATTAAAAAATCAAAAGCCCTTTTATGCTTTAGAGGGCGGGGCCTTTATTTGTGGTGCTGCCGTTCAATGGTTACGTGATGGATTAGGACTTATTAAAAAAAGTTCGGAAGTCGAAAGCCTTGCACGGCAAGTAGAAGATTCTGCGGGAGTGGAATTTGTTCCGGCACTCGCAGGGTTGGGCGCTCCGTACTGGGTTTCAGAGGCACGAGGAGTTCTTTGTGGTCTCACTCGGGGAACAAACAAGTCTCATATTGCACGAGCAACTTTAGAAGCAATGGCTTTGCAAAACGTTGAAATTCTGCAGGCGATGCAGCAGGATTTAGGAAAAAAAATGAAATCCTTGCGGGTTGATGGCGGCGCCGTAGGAAATGATCTGCTTATGCAGATGCAGGCTAATTACTTAGGGGTAAAGGTTGAACGACCCAAACAGGTTGAAAGCACTTCCATTGGCGCCGGTTATTTGGCGGGGTTAGGAGCGGGTTTTTGGGAAAGCCAAAATGAATTAAAAAAAATTTGGTCTAAAGACAACGAATTTGGCTCATTGATTTCTGGTAGAGAACGGGACTTAAGAATGAAAAAATGGAGAAAGGCAGTACAAAGAGCCCTAATTTAAAGTTTTTAACTTCAGTTCATTAAGGTTTTAGTTATTAATAGACGTATGGGATTAAATGTTTTTTTTATAGATGACGAACCTCTGCTTTGCGAAATGTTCAGCGAAATATACTCTTCCGAAAATGTTCGCATTCATGCTTTTTCAGATCACGAACTGGCGCTTGCTGCGGCAGAAGTTGTCGAAATAGACATCGCCTTTATTGACCTGAGAATGCCGGGTTTACGGGGAGAGAAAATTGCAGAAAGGCTACCTTCTTCGGTTGACTGCTACCTTGTTACCGGTGAAATAGCACCAGAATATACATTTAATTTTCGAGGGGTCATAACAAAGCCATTTCATAATGAAACGATTCGATCCATTATTCAAAATAAATTAAAGAGTCTTAGTTAGTCTCGACCGATAAATTGCGGCATTTTTTTCAAAATGACGTTCATGTTTTTTAATCGGCCGGCAAAAGATTTCAGCATTGAACTGGCCCAAACCGGTAATTCACTTAACAGTTGTTCGTATCCCTGCTGGGAAACTTTGATCAGTAAACAGTCTGTAATGGCAACAGCACTGGCCGAGCGAGGCTGCTTATCAAGTAGGGCAAATTCTCCAAAGCTTTCACCTTCGGAAATTGTGATTATGGGAACTTGGCCGCCTGATTCGTTTTTTGTGTAAATTTTTACCTGTCCCGATTCGACAATATAAAAATGGAGATCTTGGTCTCCTTCCATGAAAATATGCTCACCCATGTTAAACGTTTCTTTAGAAACAGAATCAACTGTGCTCATGTTCCATCCTTCTCAAGCCGTCAAGTGACATAACGATTCAAACCTAGACTAAGGGCTAGCGTCTTTTTGACCCACATCAACAGTTTTATTCTTAGCTTTAGCCCTAGTATTCGCTATTATTAATTCTATGTCTAAAATATCGAATTGCAATAAAAACATACAAACAAGCCGACGGATCCTAGTGATCTTGTGTCTTGCCTTTTTCTCTTTGTCCCATGCTCAGAAGAGATTAATCAGTCAGAATCAAACGACGACAGATCCATTATCGGTCTATAAAAATATATTACTTCAATATAAAGATTCTGAAGTAATCGAAAAAATGAGAACTCAGTCAGAGGAAGAAAAGGATAAAGAGATCAAAAAGTTTTACCTTTATAAACTGGTTAAACTTTTGATAAAAAACAATCAAAATCCGGAAGAATATTTCCTTAAACTTTTGGGGTTGAAGACTAATTTGCAAGAATATGTTTTGTTTGATTATGCACATTGGTTGCGTTCCGAAGGTAAATTGCCGGAAGCCAAGCAACAACTAGAAAAGATTTTGGATTTAAGTCCAAATATTAAAATGAAGCTAAATGTTTCGTTTGAAATTGCCCAGATTCAGGTTGAGTTAAAGAAGTTCAATGAAGCACGAAATCTTCTTTACAAAATTGAAAGAAAGAATCGCCGTGAAGAAATTTACCCTAAGATTCTTGTTTTATTAGCAAGGTCTGAAAAAGGAACTCGAAATCAAGGTGGCTTTTGTAAATGGGTAAAAAAGCTATATACCCAATTTCCTGGTCTTGATGAAGTTCAAAATTGGGGTCCGAACTTAAGTAAGAATTTTTTCGAATCCAGCCCTACAGGGTGTTCACAGGCTCCTGATGACTTGAAAAAGCGAATTAAAAGTTTGCAATGGGCAGGGCTGGAAAATAAAGCTTTGCAGGAGATCGATGAATTGCAAAAAAATTCAGGCAAAAACTATGAAACCGATCGATTCAAGATTTATTTCTTGTTGCACGAGGGCGAAGTAACCAAAGCGTTAGACGTTTTGCTTCCTTACTACGAACAAAATAAAAATAGTTTTGGTTATCTTATGTTATTAGCCTCTGCGGCAGCACGCGCAGGAGAAATGCAAACAGCAGTGGGTTCTTACTATTCAGCTTACAAATTGAGTCCGCGAAGTAAACTGGGCAAAGAGGCCCTCTACCAGGCGGCCTTTATGAGTTACCAGTTTCAAGATTACGACGGTTCAGCTAGAAAATTTAAAGAGTTTATAAAAGTTTATCCTGGCTCGGGACTATCGCAAGAGGCGCAGTGGCACCTGGCTTGGATTCGATATTTACGGGCCGACTATGAAGGAGCTATCAACGGCCTTAGTGACATCAAAAATAGAATCACAAAAAGAAAACGAAATCGGGTCAAGGTGACCAACGAAAAAGTCAACTATTGGTTGGCAATGAGCTATCTGAAATTGAATCAGCTGGAAAAGTCGAGAATTCTATTCACGCAAATTTCAAAAGATCCGTTTAAAGGATTTTATTCAATTGCTTCGTTACAAAGAATCAAAAAAATTGATCAGCAGATTAAAACTAACAAAAAGTCATTCCAGGAATTAACTTTGAAATTAAGTCGTTACTCGTTTACCGAAAATCTGATGATTACAGATGATATTTCGGTTACCCCCAATGGAGAATCTGATTCTGAAGAGGGAATTGATCTAAATGCATTGAAGGCTAATTTCCAAAACGAAAAAGTAGAAGATGTTGGTGAAATCGCTGCCGGCGAGCCGGTTGAAAATAAAAGTGACGAAGATGATTCAGGCGCTGACCAGAATGAATCTTCAGGCGAAAGTGAGCAAGGGGATGTGGTAACCAGTTTTGCTAACCCGGCATTAGAGCAAAGGTTCATACGAGCAAGGGATCTAATGATTTTAGAAGAGCAGGACTGGGCAAAATGGGATCTTTACGACATTGAAAGAAAAACAAGTAATAAAGAATATCTTAAGTCTTTAATGCAAGAATATAACTTCGTAGAGAACTATAATCGCTCGGCATACATTGCTCAGGTCAATTTTGGCCCTCAGCGAGGTTCGCAAGGTATCGATGGATTAAAGCAAATATGGGAGTTCGCATATCCGCAAGCCTTCCAAAAATATGTTAAACAATACGCTGGCGAATTTGATGTGCCCAATGAATTTATTTGGGGAATTATGCGCGCCGAAAGTCAGTACAAACGCGATGTTATTTCTCCGGTAGGAGCATTGGGGTTGATGCAAGTAATGCCCAACACAGGAATAAAAATTTCCCAGATCATCCAGGACAAAAATTTTAAACCAGGTGACTTGCTAAAGCCAGAACCTGCTATTAAGGTCGGTTCAAAATATTTGCAGCGATTGATGAAGCGATTCGATTCAAATATTCCATTGGCGGCGG
>JAYSSX010000620.1:0-11096 GCA_043720315.1 Pseudobdellovibrionaceae bacterium
TTAATTTTGAGAGATTTTCCAAAATAGGAGGCATATTTCAGCCAATTGACAATAGGTGTTGAATATACAATTATTTATGAGGTGAAGTCTAATCATAGAATCGTACTTTTATTATTTTTAGCGTTCTGTGAGATTCTCATTCATTTTTTTATTACGTTGCCAGGCTCCCAAGTTAATATCTATTTCCTTAGGGATATTAATAGGAGCTTAGAGCTGCTGAATGGTCATTTTATATTTGTGGGTCCCGATTTTACCTCTGGCCACTTTTTATTCGGACCTTTCTTTTATTGGCTTTTGGCGCCGGTCACCTTTTTCTCTGCATCTCCTGTAGTTGTTGCAGGCTACTTTTTTACAATAAAAGTGACTGCTCAAATTCTATTTTCTGACTACTTTGCAAGAAATCTCAAAATTCCTTTCCTATTTATTTATCTTATTATTTCTTCGGTGCCCTTTTTTTGCTTTCCATTAAGTTGGCCCAACAACGCCGCACTAATTGCTCCAGCAATTCAATTTGCATGTATTGGAGTATATAGTTTTTATTCAAATAAATTTAGTTTACGACTGCTTGTCGTTAATAGCCTACTACTAGCTTTGCTTATGCAGATTCATTTTTCTTTAGCCTTACTATGGCCATTTTATATTACTATAGTTTTTCTCAAAGAGCAGGAAAGTAAGTTAAGAGTGAAGTATCTTTGCATTCTTTTTCTGACTTTTCTGCTTAGTCTTACTCCATTTATAGTTTCCATCTTAGCGGCCTACTTTAGCACTGGTTGGGCACCTATTATTTTTAGCTCTGACTTAGGGATTTTTTATTTTTTTAGGAATTGGGCTGAGCTACTTGTTAAGCATATTTTTAATGCAAAAATTTTCGAATTGGCTACGTATAGGGGAAAGGAATACTTTTTTGACTTGTTTTTTGTTTACATCTATCTGATTTTAAGAGGTCTTTGGCATTACTTTAATCGAAAGTATAACTCCAAATTAGAGATGTATTGTATTATCACTGTAATCATTGCTCTATTTTTTGTACCCTGGCTTTTTACAGATACATATAGATATTTAATTCCTGTATATTCTTTTTCATTGTTTATTTTTATGTATGATCTTTCTCTATTTATCTCCAAGTCTAAAAGAAAAAAAATTCTGTTTATTGCTATTGGACTAATAGTTGCTTTCATGGGTCGTGCGTTGAACTATACTAGGTCCCTAAATCTAAAAAATGAACAGGCCTGCTTTAGTTGCTTCGCGCAGTTACAAACTATTTGTGACTACTTTAATTCTAAGAATATTTCATTTGAAGAATTTTCCAGTAGAACATATCAAATTGTAAACAGAATTAATGAAGGCGGACTATACAGTGCCGAGTACTGTTTCGATAAAAGGGTGGGAATTTCAAAAGAGGAACACGCTAGTTATCTATTTATTAGTTCTTCAGAAAGCCTAGAGAATTCATTAGAGAACCTACCGCCTGAAATAAGGACAAAATTTAAATTGGCCAGCTTAAGGTTGGAAGTCAATCGACCTGGATTTAAGTTATTTAAGCAAAATAATTTAGAGGACTGGACAGATCAAACTCAGCAAAGACTATCCAATCTTACCAACCCCTACGAAATTGATCCTGCGTTTGGAGTGCTTGGCGTTGAGCGAAAACTTGGGCGAAGTGATAATGAAATATTTTTTTCTCGTTTGTGTAGGTTGCCGTTTTTTTGCGACGTTTTTATTGTCAAAAGGAATGTTCCAGATGGGCTTAATCTATATTTTCATTCGCGCTTATTTCAAAGTATTTATCTTTTGAAACCTGTAGTTGGCTTTGCTGCAAATTTAAGTGTAGATTTTAAATGTGATACGAAAGTACTTTCGATGAGGGTTGCATCTAGGCTAGGGACTTTTGAAAATTACTTTCAAAATCAAACATTATTTATGCCGATTGGTGCCTATCAAAAGGTTAAGTGTTCTAGTGTAGAACTATTGGCAATAACTATCGAAAAATTAGAAATTTTTTATCCCTATTATAAAAAATACGAACTAGAAAAAGTCGCGTTTCCTATTCTGTCCTTAAGTAACTATAGTTATTAACTTTGGTGCTTTATGTGATAAATTGCTCAAATAGAGCTTTGTAAATTTGTCCAGACAGTAAAATTATGTTTAAAATCAAAACAGCTAAAATTAACTTCATTGAAAACTCCTTTTTTCAGTGGTTAATAAATTCTAAGCGGTAATTGCTTCAGCAGCACACTTTGTAACTGTTACCCTTTGCAATGGCGGCGAGTTTGGCACCGAATGCCACAAAGTGACTTACAAAGTATGTGCTTCAAGCGCGCCAGTACCTTATGTTTGCACTGTACCTGTTGGCGAAGCAGGTTACGGGTCATGCCCAACGGAATATGGAGTCTCAAGTTGGATCAGAGATAAGAACCAATGGTTTGCTGACCATGGTTTTGCAGCTCCACAACATCCAGAAGACGCATTGTCTCCTGGTGGCGGAAACTAATTCGCTTAACTGCGTCTTTCAAAATAAAGAACCCTCATAGTTACTGCGGGTTTTTTTGCATTTAGACTTGATGTAGGAAAATACTAAGACATTTTTTCAAACAATCAGTAGTAACCAATCATTGAAATCGTGTTAAGCGTTTCAAAATCTCTACAAACTTTAGATTCCGATCTGATTTTCAATATTTAGCGAAGCTGAGGCTCCGTATTGAAAACCAACCACAGATACGGAACCATCTTCAATCGATGAAGCACTATTTGAATTAGTGGCTCCTAATTGAAGGCCACCCAAAAACTTCATTTGATTAAACTGATAATGGATTGGAGTAATTTCAGTAAAAATATTTAAAAATTCTACGGACCCCTGCATCGCCCAATCTGCTGATGAGCTTGTTTTTGTTTTATATTCGGTAAAAACAGCGCCAACTCCAAAAAATGGACTGAAGTTGAAAGTAGAAGCAATACTTAGCCCATTGCCGGTTGTGGAAGAATCTATGGTAACGAAACATTTTCCAATTAAAAAACTCCATTGTGGATCTTTGGCTGCGACTTCTGTGGTTGGCAATGGAGTAGTATTTTCAGTTTCTGCTGCGGATAAATTGAGTCCAAAAAAAGGGCCATGACCAAAAAGAAAATCCGCATAAAGTACTCCTGTTAATAAATGTTGAACACAAAGGGTAAGAGGTTAGTTTTAGACGGTCAATTTGATAAAAAAAAGCCAGCGGATTAGGCTGGCTTTTGAAATTTGAGTTTTCTTCGATCTGAAACCGACCGAGCGCCCTGCATTTAAAAGGACCTGGCACCTAAAAAGACTTATTTGTGTTCAGCGGCACGCTTTTCAGCGTACTTCTTAGCAAGGTCTTCTTGAATGTTTCTTGGAGCCGCATTGTATTTCGCAAATTCCATAGAAAATTCACCTTTACCTTTGGTCGCAGAACGTAAATCCGTCGAATATCCAAACATCTCTGTTAATGGAACTTCGGCTTCAATAGTCACGTTACCTTCGATAGAAGTAGTATTCATGATAACACCACGGCGTTGGTTGATTTGACCAGTCGCTGGTCCTTGGTATTCTTCAGGAACAGTTGTTTCTAACTTCATGATGGGCTCAAGAACAGTTGGTTTTGCTTTTTGGTAAACTTCACGCATTGCTGCCATCGCGCAAATCTTGAACGCCATATAAGATGAATCGACATCATGGTATGAACCGTCTTCCAAATCCACTTCAACACCAACGATAGGGAAACCAATCAATGGACCCTTAGCACACTGATCACGGAATCCTTCTTCAACCGCAGGGATGAATTCACGAGGAATACGACCACCGACAACGTTGTTATTAAATTTGAATACAGATCCGTCTTCTTGTGCGGGCAATGGGCGAATTTTTCCCACAGCTTTGGCGAACTGACCAGAACCACCAGTTTGTTTTTTATGAGTGTAATCATAAGAAGCTTCCTGACCAATAGTTTCACGGTAAGCAACTTGAGGTTTACCCACGATAACTTCACAATTGAATTCACGCTTCATACGCTCAACGTAAACTTCCAAATGTAATTCGCCCATACCAGAAATGATAGTCTCGTTAGATTCTTCATCACGGTGAACACGGAAAGTAGGATCTTCTTTTCTGAATTTCTGCAATGCTTTACCGAAATTGTTTGCGCCGGCTTTGTCCTTAGGAGCAACAGCCAAAGAGATAACAGCTTCTGGTACGTGCATAGATTGCATAGAAACTTCATAACCTTCTACAGAGAAAGTATCACCCGATGCGCAGTCGATACCGAAAACGGCAACGATGTCACCAGCGTAAGAAGCATCGATGTCTTCCATCTTGTCCGAGTGCATTCGGACCAAACGAGGAACCTTCACTGACTTCTTATTTGTGTTATTAACAATGAAATCACCTTTACCAATTTTGCCTTGGTAAACACGCATGTAAGTTAGCTGACCAAATTGTGTCTCCTGCAATTTGAAAGCTAATGCACAAAGGGGTTTGTCATTAGACGGAACCAATTCGATTTTTTCTTCGTTATTATTTAAATCTAAAGCGTGCTCTTTCTTTTCGTCCGGAGTAGGAAGATAAGCAAGAACTGCATCTAGGAGTAACTGAACGCCTTTATTCTTAAAAGCAGATCCGCAGAAAACCGGAACCAGTTTTAATGTGATAACACCCTTACGGATAGCCGCATTAATTTCCGGAACAGTTGGTTCTTCACCCATTAAGAATTTTTCGCCGATGGTGTCGTCGATATCAGCCAATTTTTCAATGAGGATTTGGCGGTATTCAGCCGATTGAGCCTTCATATCATCTGGTATTGGAATTTCGACAACTTCTTCTCCGCTGTCACCTTTGTAAGTGTAAGCTTTCAATTCAACGAGGTCGATTGTTCCATTGTGTTTTTCTTCCAAACCAATTGGCAACTGAGCCATAACAGCATTCAAACGCAGTTTTTCAACTAAAGCGTCTTTTACGCGTAAAGGATTTGCCCCTTGGCGATCCAATTTATTAATAAATGCCAAACGAGGTACGTTGTAACGTTTCATTTGTCTATCAACTGTGATTGATTGTGATTGAACTCCGGCAACGCCGCAAAGAACTAGGATAGCGCCATCAAGGACACGAAGAGAACGTTCCACTTCGATGGTGAAATCCACGTGCCCCGGTGTATCGATAAGATTAATTGTATAATCTTTCCATTGCACCTGAGTCGCTGCTGACTGGATGGTGATTCCTTTTTCTCTTTCTAAATCCATAGAGTCCATAGTAGCGCCAACGCCGTCTTTGCCTTTAACTTCATGAATTGCGTGGATCTTTCCACCGTAGAATAAAATACGCTCAGAAAGAGTGGTTTTTCCTGAATCGATATGTGCAGAAATACCAATATTTCTGACCGTTTTAATGTCCCATTTTTTAGCCATAGCATCCTCTGGTTATTTTATGTTTGGTTTAAATAAACTATGGGTCTATCATTAAACTTTGTTGCGTGCAAAAAGAGATCTTTCTGCAGCGCAAAATAAGAAAAAGCCAAGGTCGTTTATTGTGCAACTACAAGAAAATTTACTGGAAACACTTAGGTCAAAATTTAAGCATTCTGATTTTCGCCCAGGCCAGAAAGAAGTTATCGAGAATCTATTGCAGGGGAGATCGGTCGTATCGTTGATGCCGACTGGTTTTGGCAAATCTTTGACCTATTTCTTTACCGCAGCGATGCTACCTGGAATGACTTTGGTGGTTTCGCCTTTGATTGCTTTGATTCAAGATCAGGTAAAAAATGCAAAAAATTATGGTTTGAAGGTCGCCGGAATTCATTCGTTGCTGTCATCTGAAGAGCGTTCACGGGCTTTAGAGTCGGTCGTCAGAGGTGAAATCAAGATCCTTTTTGTCACTCCGGAGAGGTTTCGAAAGAAAGAATTTTTGGAAGTTCTTTTGTCGCTACCAATTTCTTTATTTGTGGTGGATGAAGCCCACTGTATTTCGCAGTGGGGATTTGATTTTCGGCCCGATTATGGACTGCTGGGAAAACAAAGAGCATTGTTGGGAAACCCACTGACTTTGGCCACGTCAGCCACGGTCACCTTGGACGCGCAAAAAGAAATTATCAAATCGTTAGATATTCCCACAGCCAAAATCCTACATGCCGGAATCAAACGTGAAAATTTGATGGTTAAAATATTTGATCTTTACTCGCGTGAAGAAAAATTCAAAGCGGCGGAATCCTATCTTTTTGATTGGAAAGTTAACGGCCAAGGTTCGGCGGTGATTTATTTTTCGCAGATTCAAGAATTGTACAAATGGGCCGAGTATCTAGATAAAAACAAATTTTCATTTAATGTTTATCACGGTGACTTAAACAGCGGGGAAAGAAAAAAACAACAGGTTCAGTTTTTTCAGCAAGATCATGCTTTGATGTTGGCGACACCGGCTTTTGGCCTGGGTGTTGATAAGCCCAACATCCGCTTGGTAATGCACGTTGAAATACCCGCCAGTATTGAATCTTACTTCCAGGAAATCGGTCGCGCTGGGCGTGATGGTTTACGTTCGCAGTCCGTTTTATTTTATGATCAAGAAGATGTCAGTTTGCAGATGGAATACATCAAGTGGGCGGTGCCTGATGCTGAATTCGTGATGACAGTTTATGAGAAAATCAAAAAAGGCGGCGAGGCCCTGCAGCAGAAATCTATTTTAGAATTTAAAGAGCAGTTAACCTTTAAAAATAAAAGAGACTTTCGGTTGGAGACCGCATTGAATTGGCTATGGAAATTGGAGTGTTTAAAAACCAATCGAAACCGTTTAGGTTATGAAGTCAATTTAGAATTAGATGCAGAAATGGCCGATCTTTTAAAAACATCTTTTCAGAATGAACGGATTAAAAAGCTAAATCAGTCTTTATTGAAAATGGTCCATTTGGCAGAGATGACCGATGGCTGTCGAATGCAGAATATTTATCAGCATTTTAATGTAGTGGCTGACCCCTGCGGATTGTGTGACTTGTGCCAGCTGAAGTCGGCCGTGTGACTTATGCCAAGTGAAACTGGAAGTTTGATTTATGTCTAAGACGGTAAAACCCCAAAAATTACATTCTCTATTTCCACCAGCTGATCAGGCCGACGAGGACGGGATTGTTTGTTATGGTGGTGATTGGACAGCCATTCTACTTTTAGATGCCTACCGAAACGGAATTTTCCCGTGGCCGCAGGAAGGTATGCCGATTTTATGGTTTTCTCCCGATCCGCGTGGGGTACTTTGTTTCGATCAACTGCATTTATCCAAAAGTTTTAAAAAATGGCTGAAAAAGCAAAGTTATAAAGTCACTTTCAATACCGCTTTTGCGCAAGTAATGTATGAATGTCAAAGGCAAGTTCGTCCAGATCAAAAAGGCACTTGGATTTTGGCAGAAATGATTCCTTGTTACGAGGATCTATTTAAAATGGGTTATGCTTATTCCGTAGAAGTTTGGAATCAAGAGGCTTTAGTTGGTGGATTGTACGGCGTAAACACTGAAAACTACGCCAGTGGGGAAAGTATGTTTCATAAAGAGTCAAACGCCAGCAAGCTGGCCCTGTATATGGCCGTTCAGTACTTGTCTCAAATCGGGAAAACCTGGCTGGATACGCAAATGGTTACCGAAGTTACCAAGTCATTTGGAGCGGTGGAAATAACTCGTACAGAATTTTTACAGAAAATCGCAAACTAAATTGATCTTTATCAGGAAATAAATTTCCGAATTCAGTTAAGTCGGAAAAGTTGAATATCTTATAGACAATAAATTTGAGTCAGAAATAGAAAAAAAATTTTATATATTTGGAAAAGGGCCGATAATAGTATCAGTAGGGGAATTATGCGCGAGGAAAGATATCAAACCAAAGAAAAAGCATCGATCGAAGTTTATGGTAGATCTCAATCTATAATTGGTGACCTTAAAAATGTCTCTAAAACCGGTGCCTGCGTTGAATGGGTCAATGAAGGTGTGGATATTTTGAAAGGTGATTTGATCCGAATGACGGTATTCCTTAAAACATTAAATCGTAAACATTTGCTAAGCGCTGAAGTTGTTTGGCGTAAAGACAAAACTGTTGGTGTTAATTTTATCGATCCGGAAAAGGTATTAGAAAAATTAGTCGCCCGTTCAATGTAATCCCCTCCGTTTTTTAAGCGAAAAAGTACATCATCCCAAATAAAACCAGCATCATCAAAACTGAATAAGACCACGCTTTAGCTTTGCGCTTTGAAAAAAGGTCATTTTTGTTGATCTCGAAATCGTACTCGCGAGTCTGTTGGTTTTTAAGTTTTTTAGCCAAGTTTTGAGCCAGCACAATTCTATGGGCCACGTCTAATTTGATAAATTTGACTCCAACAAGTATCATTTTTTTTTCGGTTAACTTTTCTAACCTGACGACTAAGGCGTTACAGGCCATTTTTTTGCTGTTTGGTACGGAAAACTCAATTTTAATGAACTCGCCAACGATAGGGCACAAGTCAGGAGCCGCAGTAAAGGCCAGGCCAGTCAGCGAAATGTTTTGAATTTCAGTTCCTTCTTCCCAGGGTGTTTGCAATGGGCCCGCGATCCGAATTAACTGCTCGTCAATAGGCTGTAAGATGTATCGTGGAGATCGTGCATGATATTTTGCGAGAGACTTTGACATGTCTCACTTATCGGCCTTTTAAGATAAGTCTTAACCTTTATTTTAACGGAAATCTAGATTGGGTTCGTCAATTTGTTAATATCGAACTGCTGTAAGGAATTTTTAGCGCTTCGTTAAATTGATCACTAGCTTGCGTGGCTGTGCAAGATTAGTATCCAAACGGTTGTACTTGTCTCACTAACTTTATAAATCAAAGAATTTTTTAAACGGTGACCAAGTAAATTTCCAAGCGCTTTCGGCCGGATGACGGACTTCTTCTTCTTGGCCTAAACCCATTGAAATTGGGCCTTTGTGTTTTGAGTCAAAATAGTAGGTACCGAAAATTTGATCCCAGAGCGCTAAACTTGGCGCAAAATTTTTTCCGACAGCGCCAAATTGATGGGAATGGTGCCAACGATGAACTTGGCTTGTCGTTAGAAATTTATTTAGAAAGCCAAATTCTAAATCAGCATCGCAATGGCTAAAAATTCCAATCGCACCTATAATACCAAGGCCAGCTGCTAGTGCACTTTCTCCAAATCCTACGACAATAAATATATAACTAGGCATTGCATGACGAAAGAATAAGTCCAAGGGATGAGAATAAAAATTATTTAGCGAATAGGTCCTATTGACGCTATGATGTTGAGCATGAAAGTTCCACAAAAAATTGTATTTATGTTGGGCGCGGTGAATAAAATATCTAAATAGGTCAACACCTAAGACAATCAGAATTAGTTGTAGAAAAAAGGGGCCTAATTGATTTGAATTAAAAATGGTATTTTTTCCCGAAAAAAACCATATGACTTCTTTTAAGCAGTAGGCAGTCAATGTGCCCAAAGCAGCAATAAAAACGATGTTGAATAGATTATAAAACAAATCGCGTTTTAATCGGCCAACTTCAATATTTTTTCCATAAGGAAGAATGTTCTCGCCGAGATAGGCAAAAATTAGAGACAAAAATAAAACGGAAGTAACAATCGTTTCTTTTGCAAAACTGTATCTAATTGAGTAGAAAACAACTGTAAATATGGTAGCAAGAGAAAGAGGGTAAAACAGTTTCCGTCCAGTAATTGAAATCCAAGCCATCATTCCGTCCCAGTCTAAAACTATGTATCAAAATTAAGAATGTGAAACACAGTCTTTTATTTTATCACGGTAATGTGTTCATTGCATTCCGAACGGCTAGTACACTAATTTCAAGTTCATAGGTCAATCAAAAAATTTTAGAAAATGAATTAAGTAAATGAAAATCTTGATTGGAGAATTCCTGGTAGATTTCGGAATTTAAGATAGCGACTTCATATCAATAACAAATCGATACTTAACATCATTTTTGACCATTCTTTGATAAGCATCGTTGACCTTTTGTATTGGGATCAATTCGATATCAGAAGTAATTCCATGTTTGCCACAGAAATCCAACATTTCCTGAGTCTCTTTAATTCCACCAATTAAAGAACCTGCCAAACTTCTTCTTTTCGTTATCAGGCTGCCTGCAGAAATATTCTGTCCCGGCGGTAGTCCTAAAAGCACCATAGTCCCATCTAATTTAAGCAGGCCTAAATACGCGTCGTAACTGTGTGGCGCTGAAATAGTGTTTAAAATCAGATCAAAGCGATTTTTGTTTTTCGCCAGTTGATCTGCATTTTTAGTAACGATAACGTCATGGGCACCTAATTTAAGTGCGTCGTTAATTTTAGATTCGGAAGTACTTAACACGGTGACTTCGCAGCCCATGGCCTGGGCTAATTTCACTCCCATGTGACCAAGTCCGCCTAATCCAGCAATGGCCACTTTAGTTTTGGGACCAGCACCCCAATTCTTTAAAGGCGAATAAGTCGTAATCCCCGCACATAACAAAGGTGCAGCGGCATCTAAGGCAAGATTTTCTGGAATTCTAAGGACATACTTTTCTGTGACAACAATTTTCGCTGAATATCCACCGTGGGTGAGTTTTTCTTGAAAGTCAGTTGAGCCATAAGTAAACGTGGCGCCTTTTTCACAGTACTGTTCCAAATGACTTTGGCAAGCCGAGCAGGTTTGGCAAGAGTTCACAAAACAGCCAACACCTACTTTATCACCTAATTTGTAGCTCTTCACATTAGAGCCAACCGCTTCTACGCGCCCTACAATTTCGTGGCCCGGTACAAGAGGATAATTTTTATTTCCCCAGTCTCCGTTAATAGTATGTAAATCAGAATGGCAAATGCCACAGTAGAGAATTTCAATTTGAACATCGTCAGCAGCTAGCGCACGTCTCTCGATCATAAATGGTTTTAATTGTGCTGAAGTATCGAAAGCTGCGTAACTTTTAACTTGGATGGGCTGGGCGCTCATAGTTTTCCTTCCGGGCAAAAATCCATCAGACTTGAAGAGTGGGGTAAAAGCAAGACTTAAGTCGATGTGTCTTTTTTTAACGGAAGGGTCCGTGCCTTTGTTTTTTAAAAATGGCAAAATACCTTCTTGATGGAGTTGAA
>JAYSSX010000621.1:0-2603 GCA_043720315.1 Pseudobdellovibrionaceae bacterium
GATGACGGTCGTAAGCTGGGCCTCGAAGGAATGATTGAGATGATCATTCGTAAATGTGATTTTGATTTGAATCTTCAAAAAAATTCATCTTCAGATAAAAAAGACATTGTTCCCATTGAAGATCAGTTGCCCAGTTTTCAGATTGGTAAATATTTAACTGAAGTCGAGAACCAAGCAGCGAAGTACCCTTCAAATAACCCATTGGTTTTTCAAGAAGCATTGAAAAAGTTCCTACTAACTGATTTTGCAAAAAAAGATCGGTCCACTTTGGTTTTGGGCATTACTGGAACCGGCGGCGCCGGCAAATCCAGTTTGATTGATGAACTGGTGCAAAGATTTATTCACGTTTATCCCAACAAAAAAGTCGCTGTCGTATGTGTCGATCCGAGTAAGCGGAAAACAGGTGGATCTTTATTGGGTGATCGAATAAGAATGAATTCTTTATCTCGAGGTCGTGCTTACATGCGATCTTTAGCATCGCGGGGTTCGGGCAAAGAAATTGCTGACAGTTTGCCGCAAGTCCTGCAAGCGGTTAAAAAACTGGATTTTGATTTGGTGATTGCGGAAACATCAGGAATTGGTCAAGGCAACATGGCTATCACTGAAGTTTCTGATATCTCAATGTATGTAATGACTTCCGATTTTGGAGCACAGTCACAGTTAGAAAAAATTGATATGATCGACTTTGCCGATTTAATTGCTGTCAATAAGGCCGATCGACGTGGTGCCTTGGATGCTGTACGAGATGTGGCCAAGCAGTATAAACGTTCGCGTAAAATTTTCGACAATGAAGTACAGGTGCCGGTATTCCTGACTCAGGCTGCCCAGTTTAATGATGGCGGCGTAAACAAGTTGTTCTTTAAGCTGTGTGATATTCTCAACGAAAAGCAGTCACAGCTGGGTTTAAAAGATCACTGGATCATTGCCACAGACGTAAAAAATAAAATTTTGTCGGCCGAAGAGCATACTATCATTCCTACTGAGCGCCAAGGCTATTTAAACGAAATTGTAAGTACGATTCACAAATACAAGAAGCGGACTGATGACTTGTCTGAAAAGGCCCGTCAATGGAGCGCTTTAATGACGACTCAGAAGATGACTAAATCCACTGATCTTGAAAAGTGGGTTGTTGAAAAAAAGGCCTCATTTACAGCCGATGAGATTAAGCGATTAGAAAACTGGGATCAAACAGCAGCGCTTTACCAGGAAGACTTTTTAATATTTAAAGTGCGTGACAAAGAATTCAAACAATCCTTAAAAAAAACCAGTCTCAGTGGACTTAAAATTCCGCGAATTAGTTTTCCGAAACTTTCTGATTGGGGCGATCGATTTAGATTTTTAAAACTTGAAAATGTTCCTGGCGAATTTCCATTTACAGCTGGTGTTTTTCCGTTAAAGCGCGAAGACGAGGATCCTAAAAGAATGTTTGCCGGTGAAGGTCCTCCGGAAAGAACAAACAAACGTTTTCATTACCTGTGTAAGGGTGAAAAAGCACATCGACTATCAACAGCCTTTGATAGCGTCACTTTGTACGGACAGGATCCTGATAGTCGCCCTGACATTTATGGTAAGGTCGGGGAATCAGGCGTTAGTATTTGTTCTTTAGATGATATGAAACGATTGTATGAAGGGTTTGATTTGTGCTCACCCAATACCAGCGTCAGCATGACGATCAATGGGCCAGCGCCAATGATTTTGGCATTTTATTTTAACACCGCTATCGATCAGCAAGTTGAAAAGAAACAAAAAGAGTTAAATCGTAAACTCACGGCTGGGGAATATGAGGAAGTTAAGAATTGGACCCTCAAACAAGTTCGTGGAACTGTGCAGGCTGATATCCTAAAAGAAGACCAAGGTCAGAACACTTGTATTTTTTCAATTAATTTTGCATTGAAGATGATGGGTGATATTCAAAAGTATTTTGTTGAAAATCAAATTAAGAATTTTTATTCGGTGAGTATTTCTGGATACCACATAGCTGAAGCCGGAGCCAATCCTATCAGTCAGCTTGCGTTTACTCTTTCAAATGGATTTACATTTGTGGAGTATTACTTAAATCGCGGATTAACTATCGATGATTTTGCCCCGAATTTATCATTTTTCTTTTCCAATGGTTTAGATCCTGAATACACAGTTTTGGGACGAGTGGCGCGCCGAATTTGGTCGATTGCCATGCGGGAATTGTATAAAGGCAATGATAGGTCACAAAAATTAAAATATCATATTCAAACGAGCGGACGTTCTTTGCATGCTCAGGAAATTGATTTTAATGATATTAGAACGACTTTGCAGGCGCTGATTGCCATTAATGATCATTGCAATAGTTTACATACAAATGCTTTTGATGAAGCAATCACAACACCGACTGAGGCCAGCGTTCGCAGAGCCATGGCGATTCAAATGATTATTAATCGTGAGTTGGGCCAGACCATTAATGAAAATCCATTGCAGGGTTCGTATTTTATGGAAGAGTTGACAGAAATGGTTGAAGAAGCGGTGTTGGCTGAGTTTTCAAAGATCAGTGAGCGTGGTGGTGTATTAGGTGCTATGGAAACCCAGTATCAGCGCAGTAAAATTCAAGAAGAAAGTATGTACTATGAACA
>JAYSSX010000622.1:0-3040 GCA_043720315.1 Pseudobdellovibrionaceae bacterium
AATGATCAGCAGAAATTAAAATCTCAAGTTACTAAAGAACTTTCCGGATTAAGCCACGAACCAAATCAGTTTACAATATTAGAAACAGAACTCCATGCCGACTTTAGAATATGAAGTAACTGGTAAATGGATATTAGCAGGGGAGCACTCTGTTCTTAGAGGATGTCCCGCACTGGTATTCCCACTGAAAGCCAACTCCAACCATTTTACCTTCACCGAGGGTGAAAGTACCTTCCGCGTGGAAGTATCAGGGTTGTTAAGTGAAGAAATCGAAATGTTATTAATGGGCCTTTTTGAAAAGGCCTCTTTATTTTTAGGCGCCGAAAAAAGCCGACTTAAAGGCAAGTTATCTATGATTAGTCGTTTGCCTTTAGGGGCGGGTTTGGGTGCCTCGGCGACTTTGTGTGTAGGAGTCAGCGAAGTTTTCGTGCAGCTGGGTCTGTTAGCTAAGGAGAAGCAATACGACTTCTCTAAAGACCTAGAAAATATTTTTCATGGTGAAAGCAGTGGCATCGACGTCGCTATAGCAATGCATAAAAAACCTATTCTGTTTCAAAAAAATCGACCAATAGAGTTTTTAGAAATAGATCATAAGCCAAAACTTTATTTAAGTTATTCAGGTGAACAAGGATTTACTAAAACTTGTGTTGAGCAGGTAAAAAACTACCTTTTAGAGGCACCGCTGCAGGCTCAAAAGGTGGATGATCAGATGCGCAAAGCTGTTGAATTATCCTTACGCTCGTTCACACCTTCAGAAAGAAACTCGGCCGAGAGAATGTCGGATTTGATAGCTGGAATTGAATTAGCCAAAAATTGTTTTGAGCAATGGGGCCTGGTCACGGAAAAAATGTCCGATCATATGTCCAAATTGAAAGCCTCCGGTGCGCTTGCGGTCAAACCTACCGGTTCAGGTAAGGGTGGTTATCTTCTCAGCGTATGGTACGAAGATCCCCCGCAAAATATAATGCCAATTTTGACTTCTTGTTTTTAACTTTGCAAAGTTACTTATCGCACTGACTATCGTTGTTTGGTGTTGCTAAAGGATTGACCGTGGGCTTTGGTGTCGTAGTAGAACTGGGGCTTGGCGTCGGAGTAGGAAGCGGGACTTTTGTATCTCTATATTGGGAAACATAAATACGACGATTGTTAAGGCTTAAAGCATTGTTTGAACTGTTCGTGGCACTTTCTGAAACTCCGCAGGGGACACCGCTTCCGCAGGTGCTGAGTTCGGGATTAGAGAATTTTCCGATTCTGGTAGTATTGTAATTTTTAGCGTAGGCCATAACAGTGGCGAACTGCCCGTACACTCCGTAACCAAACGAATAAGAATAAATTCCATTTTTGGCGCCTGTCGATTGGTTTTCAGAAACGCGATCATGTATCGAACCCATGTTGTGACTTAACTCGTGAACGAAAGTGTAGTCAGAACAATAAGCTCCATTATTTGTACCATCGTGAATCGTGGCATAACCTAAAGATTCCAAACTGCTGGATCCAGCTATCCAAGCTAAACCACAAACGGTATTGCTTGGGCTTTCTGAAAAATTCCTAACCATCATAACCAGATCAGCACCATACTGGTTGCGAAGAGCAGGCACATCAGCAATCGACGGTATGCTGCCGGCACTGTAAGTCATATCAGTCAATGTATCATCAATTGTCTTTGTATCTGGATACTGAACCAATTTAGTATGAACAACACGCAGTTTGATCGCGATGTGGCTGTCAAAAAAGGCCTGGTTTCCCGCATTGACTAAATAATTAATTCGATTGAGAGTTCCATCGACACCCAGTCGATTAACCATACCTTGCGTGTACAAGATCATAATATCTATTATGGTTGGATTGCTCATGTCAGCGGCGCCGCCGGTAGTTCCCATCTTGGTTGACATATCTCCGGTACTAATACCCAGGGAAGAGAATGGGCGTGGGCTAGCCAAGGCATCATCTTGTTGAGCGTCCAATTCATTGAGTCCGGCCATTTTTGGATCTACCAACCAAAGCTCGTTGCTGTGCTGTTCAATGAGAAGATCACTTCTTGGCGTTAAAAATTTTCCACTGAGTTGGCCATTGGATTCTGAAATATTCATCCGATAGTCGGTACTTTGGCCATCGATGTGCGCACTTAGAAACCGGCGCCCCTTTTCCATTTCAATACGATCTACAATTAAAGTTTCAGTTGATTCATCCGGCAGTTCGATAAGCACTTTTTGACCAACCTTTGTGCTACTCCAATTGTCATAATTCAATTCCAATACTGACGCGCCATCATTGTAAGGATTTATTTTATGCAACAATCCTGGATGTATCACTTTTTGAGTAAGAATTTTTTTTGCTGGGCACGAAGTCGCTGTTAAAGAACTAGAATCAATCTTAATCATTTTAAATTGCTCACTACAATTGTTGTAGAATGCAAACAGCAAAAGGCCGATCAAAGCAAAGTTGTTATATTTGGTTTTTTCGAAGTTGATACGAGATCTTTTCAAGATTGCCCCTGTAAGTTAATTATCGGTCGGCAAAACCAAAACTTAAGTCGAGACAGGGATTCTTTTTTTAAAAATGGCTTTTTCTGGAATTAGTGAAAATGATCCTGTGAAAATGATAGAATGGTGTTTAGTTTTCAGAGGAAAAAACGAAGCGACCGTCTCATTTCGAGACAGTGTGAAAAGAACGATAGTGGCTCATTGCAACTGCGCCAGCAACCACCACATTTAGAGATTCGACACCTGAAATCGGTATCGATATCTTTTCTGCGTTTTGATTTTGCGAAAGATCCTTAGAAATTCCTTTACCTTCTTGGCCTAGATACAGACGAATGCTTTTCGGCCAAGAAAATGAATAAATATTTTTTCCGCTCATGTCCAAAAAAGTAAATGGTGCGAAATGAGTAGTTTTAGCGGCTATAAAAAGCGGCGCACTAAACACGGCACCGCTACTACTACGAATTGATTTTGGTAAAAAGGGATTGGCTGTGTCTTCAGTCAAAATGATTTTTTTAGCCTGGAATCCAACAGCACTACGAATAATAGCGCCGCAATTG
>JAYSSX010000623.1:0-5773 GCA_043720315.1 Pseudobdellovibrionaceae bacterium
TAGTTTTTCTGGCGCGGGCACACGACCAGATACAGCCACTTCACTATCGCATCAAATTACGACTCTTGCGATTGGTGCCGAATACCTATTTTAGAACAAATAAACGCTTCAAAACGGATCTCAGCACGTCCCATTTTGATAAAATCCCCCTTATTTTCAAAAATTTGAGATAATGTCTAACATGAATGCAAGGAAGATGAGCACTCAAGTGCAACCTCACGGAGAGATTTCAATTAACGAATTGTTTTCCATCTCGGCCCATCAGCTACTTGTTGGCTCGACAAGTCCGGCGAATATTTACATTCAATTAACCAATGGAAAGATCCTGTTAATTATTAGGGAAGGCCATAAGGTAAATTTAAATCAGCTGCATACAACATCTGACCACAAGGTAGATCAACTTTTTGTGCATCGTGATTCTTTTGCCAAGCTCTTTAGTTTAAATTTACAAATTGCTGGAGTGGCTGTTAGTCACAAAGAATTGTCTGACTCCCAAAAAATGAATGTTTTGGTTTCAACAGCTGACGGAGTTTTTCGCGAAATCGAAAACATGGGGTTTAATACTCTTTCATGTAGCCATGCAAAGTTTATCATTAAGTCCTTAATTACCTTAATTGAATCAAAAGATAGTTTAAGAAAACTGATTTCATCTATGCAGTTTATAAATGAAGACTGGATTAAACATTCAATGTCCGTTTCCGGACTTTCAGTTATTTTAGCTGAATCATTAGGTTGGAGTGCGCCGCAAAGACTAGAAAAAATTGCCCTAGGTGGATTTCTACATGACATCGGGCTTAGGGAAATTCCTGAAGAAATTGTCTTCAAACCTAGACATCAAATGACTTTAGATGAAGTTAAAACTTATGAGGAACATGTCACTCGGGGCGCAGAAATCCTACGATCTATTCCTGACTTGCCTGATGATATTATTTCAATTGCCCTTCAACATCATGAAAACTACTTTGGAACTGGATATCCGTTTCGAATCAGAGATACCCGGATAAATCCGTCGGCAAAAGTTATTGCCATTATCGATGCTTTTGCTGACTTAGTCTTTTCTTCAAAAACAAACTCTGTTCCCAGAACGGCAGAAGCAGCATTGACCTTCCTAGAAACTAGTATGGGTCAGCCATTTAATAAACAGATCTTCAGTAAACTCAAAGACTGTGTTAATGGCGAATTGCCTAGAGTCGGCAAAGTTAAAGTCATCTAGTCCACTTCCAACGAAATATAAGACTTGCTTTCTCTTATTCAAAAAAAAGCCCCGGATTTCTCCAGGGCTTTATAGATTTAAAATCTTTTCGTATCAGCTCAACAAACAGATGTAATTACATCATGTCCATTCCGCCCATGCCACCCATACGAGAAGCATCAGCCCCCATATTCATGCCGCCGCCCTCTTTTTTAGGAGCTTCAGCAATCATAGTTTCAGTTGTTAACATTAAAGAAGCTACAGAAGCAGCGTTCTCTAAAGCGCAACGAACCACTTTAACTGGATCGATAACACCGTCTTTAATAAGATCAGTATATTCGTCAGAGTAAGCGTTGAAACCGTAGTTAGCAGATTTGTTCTGAAGAACGCGATCTAAAACGATAGCGCCATCTAAACCAGCGTTGTTAGCGATTTGACGAATAGGCTCTTCACAAGCACGTCTGATGATAGTTGCACCAAAAGCTTCGTCTTCAGCATATTTTGATTTATCGATTTTTTGAGCTGCACGTAACAAGGCAGTACCACCACCAGCTACGATACCTTCTTCAACAGCTGCGCGAGTTGCATTTAAAGCATCTTCAACACGAGCCTTCTTTTCTTTCATCTCAACTTCAGAAGGAGCACCAACGTGAACAACGGCAACACCACCAGAAAGTTTAGCTAAACGCTCTTTTAATTTTTCTTTATCGTAGTCTGAAGTTGTTTCTTCAACTTGAGCTTTGATCTGACTAACACGCGCTTGGATGTCCGCTTTTTTACCAGCGCCATCAATAACTGTAGTGTTGTCTTTGTCGATAACGATACGTTTTGCCGTTCCCAAATCAGCAGCAGTTGCCTGTTCTAATTTAAGACCGATATCTTCAGAGATCATTTTTGCGTTAGTCAAAATAGCGATGTCTTCCAACATAGCTTTACGACGATCACCGAAACCTGGAGCTTTTACAGCGGCAACTTGTAAAGTGCCACGTAATTTATTAACTACCAAAGTTGCTAATGCTTCACCTTCGATGTCTTCAGCAATGATTAACAAAGGACGACCAGATTTAGCTACAGCTTCTAAAACGCCCAACATGTCTTTCATGTTAGAGATTTTTTTGTCATAAACTAAAACGTAAGCGTTTTCTAAAACGGCTTCCATTCTTTCAGCGTTAGTTACGAAATAAGGAGATAAGTAACCACGGTCGAATTGCATACCTTCTACAACAGTAACTTCTGTTTTAGCAGTTTTTGATTCTTCAATAGTGATAACACCTTCACGGCCTACCTTATCCATAGCATCTGCCAACATTTTTCCGATTTCAGAATCGTTATTTGCAGAAATAGTTCCAACCTGAGCAACTTCGTTAGAAGTTTTTACGGGCTTAGAAAGGGATTTTAATTCTTCAGTGACTGTTTTAACGGCTTTATCGATACCACGCTTGATTGCAGTAGGATTGTGACCAGCAGAAACAATTTTAACACCTTCGCGATAGATCGCTTGAGCTAAAATAGTAGCTGTAGTTGTTCCGTCACCGGCTTGATCATTGGTTCTAGAAGCAACTTCTTTAACCATTTGAGCGCCCATGTTTTCAAACTTGTTTTCTAATTCGATTTCTTTAGCAACAGTAACACCATCTTTAGTGATTAAAGGTGCACCGAATGATTTTTCAATAACAACGTTGCGACCTTTAGGTCCCAAAGTAACTTTCACTGCATTTGCTAAAGTGTTTACACCCTTTAGAATGCTTGATCTTGCGTTTTCAGCAAACAGTAATTCTTTTGACATTTTAATATCTCCTTACGAGTTTAGTTTTAAATCAGTTAAATACGCCTAAGATATCTTCTTCGCGCATCATTAAATATTCACCACCATCAAGTTTCAATTCGGTACCTGAGTATTTTCCGAATAAAACCTTGTCGCCGGCTTTAACTTCTAGTGGAAGAGTTTTTCCATCTTCAGTTACGCGACCTTTACCGGCTGCTACGACTTCACCCTTTTGTGGCTTTTCTTTAGCAGTATCGGGGATAAAAAGACCGCCTGCAGTTTTGTCTTCTTCCGCCATTCGACGAACCAAAATTCTATCATGAAGTGGACGAACACCAATTTCGTGTTTTGCCATTATTGCCTCCTAATTAGTTAGATTTTTTTACTTTGTTGTTTACAATGACCCAATATGTACTCTGCCCAATATCTGTCAAGGTGAACCCCGAAAGTATAAGGATTTTAACGCGAATGCCTTTGGCGCAGCGCTTAAAAGCGAGCGGCCACAGCCAATCCTAGGTCATCATACCCTGCTAACGTGTTTCCTGAGTTTTTATTAAGGTTAGTCGTAAAAGTGATTGATGGAATCCATTGAACGGTTTGTTGGTCGTTCAATGCTTTGCCATAAACACTTGCTGTAAACATAGTCTGAGAATCGAAATCAATACGTGCATTTGATGCCGTAACAAAGGCTTTACCCGCGATTAAAGAAACTTGACCGGATAAACCAGCTAAAATACTTCCAGACGTCCATTCAGAAAAACCTTTAACCGCAATCGTGTTACCACCAGATACAGTCATTTCTGATTTTGTGTTATCTGCAGCAATAAGATCGGCTCGTTTGTCTTGATTAATTGACAATGAACCAACCATTCCCATTACTTGCGCATTAGTTCGAGCCATTTCGAATCCGATGTAAGGAGTGATTGTTTGTCCACCCGAAAAGCGATTTCCATCTTTACCTTTAGCAAGGTTAATTGAAGCGGCTTCCAAACTAAGACTTAAATCAGCGCCTAAAAGCACCTGTCCATTTTCCTTAGTCATTTTGCTTGAGTAGCCAAATACAATATCAGAAAGGCCTTTATTGTGTGATTCACGATTACCAGTAAAATTCTGGTCGTTTTGGCCGATTGAAGTTTCTAATTTCAAGGCAGCTGTCGGGCTCATACCGTATTGTACACGGATCTGAGTTGCTATCGTTTTTCCAGTGTATTTCGCCATACTGCTGGTACCTGTAGAAGTTGTTGTACCGTATTCAGGAGCAATTGTTGCGCTAATAACGCCTTTGGCAGGTTGAAAGTTTGCTAAAGACAGATTTCCTGCACTTGGCGCAGGAGTGATTTGAGCTGTTGAAGTGGCATCAGTCTTTGCTGGTGCTAATGTTGCCGTAGCATTTCCTCTAGGAGCAGAAGATCGCGAAGTTCCTACTTTAAATTTCATAGGTTCAACCGCCATTGCACTAGCACCCACTAAAGTTAACACCAAAATTACCAATTTCATCAAAGTCCCCTTTGTTTAGTTTTTTAACTAATGAAAAATGTCCAAAAAACTCACTAATTGCAATCAATTAAAACCTACGCAAAATCTTGCCGCATGACAGAAAATCACTTATGGTACTGGAAAGACAATCACCAGGGATAGTTATGGATGCCATTTTATATTTGTTAGTTATTGGATTTATTTCTGGCTTGTTAGCCCGAATTATTATGCCAGGGAGAGATCCCATGGGCATTTTCAAAACCACCATCCTAGGTGTTATTGGATCTTTTGTGGGAGCTTATGCTGTTCAATATCTAGGCATTGCTCCGCAAGGCAGCTGGCAAACATTAGCCGTAGCTGTGGCTGGTTCGTTCGTCGTTTTGGGATTATATAAATTCATTCGAAACGTTTAAAACTGACACTCATTTTCATAATAATCCATAGTCACTTCTTCCACTGGGGCATGACCTGGGAAATACAACATTAAATTGATGCGATTGTTGGTCCAATTGTAATCATAAACTTTTCGCGTAATTACCTGGGTCGTAAGGCTGAAGGCCTCAACGATAACCCCATTTATCTCGAGGCTGCTACCATGGGAACAAGAATAAACCTGGTCATCATATTTCTTACAATATTCCAATGGAAATTCAAATTCGACATAGTCACCCATTTTAGACATCAGTTCGGCTTTTTCTTTAAGATATTGAAGATCATTTGGAACAACGATGCCTTGAAAGATAGGCATAAATGCGGTGCCGTTGTGATGGATCATCTTTAGTTTCAAGATATCGGGCTTATCACTTTTTTGCATTATAAAAGAGGTCGTTGGCATTCCGGAAAGACATTTAAATTCAAAATTAATGTCTTCACGTTTTTTGATTTTCGACGGTGCCTTCACCGCTGCAAAAGTGGTTGATAAAAATAAAAACGAAATTAAAAAGATGATTGTATTCTTCATAACTAAAGTAAATTCGAAATAATCAAAAAAAGATAGTATAAAATCTATTGCATAGCTAAACTCGTTTGGAGTTGGGCTAGAAATTAGTCATAAAGGTTAACGCAATTGCAAATTAAACTTCTATTTCCATTAATCTTAACTTCACAAATTGTTTCCGTTGGCTGTAGGCATATTGAAAACACTGAAGTTGTTTCGTTTCATATGGAATCCTTTCAAGTTAAAAAAACATTTCACCCTCTTTTAGATGAAAAGTACCTCCAACTAAAAGTAGTAAAAAACGTAGATTTAGATCACGCCAAGCACCTGATGGAAAATAAGCAAAAGACCGATAACGAATACTTCACTTCTAATATTGAACCTTACTATGGAAAAGATACGG